>NZ_JCBANN010000007.1:0-157805 GCF_059761975.1 Achromobacter sp. 46006 | reverse complement strand
GGCCGCTTTCGCGGCCTCTTCGCATTTGCGTCGACGTGGCGGGTTACTTCGCCACGCGCTCCACTTCCCAGGCGCGCGGCTTCTTCACGGCCCAGGGGGTGTAGCCCTTGATATCGCTGCGGAAGGCGCCGATGTCCAGGCCGTTGTAGAGCGGGATGCTGGGGACGTCGGCCAGGAACAGCTTGTGCAACTGGTCGAAGGCGGCCTGGCGCTTGGCGTGATCGGTATCGACCGATGCGGCGTCCAGGAGCTTCTGGGCGTCGGGGTTGTCCCAGACCTTGCGCGGTTGCTTGGCCTTGTCGCCGGTGACCATTTCGTAATTCAGCGCCGCGTCCAGGCGGGCGGAGTAGGGGAAGGTCATCATCTGGTAGGCGCCGGCGTTGTAGCGGTCGAGCTGGGTGGCCCATTCGGACACGGACAGCCTGGCGTTGATGCCGACGGCCTGCAGCATGGCCTGGATGATGACGGCCGAGTTGTACGACTGCGGGTAGCGCTTGGTGGTGATCAGTTCGATCTCCTGGCCCTTGTAGCCGGCTTCCTTGAGCCGCTTCCGGGACAGCGCGGGGTCGTACTTCCAGCCTTCCTGCTGGGTGGCGTCGTGGTATGGCGAGACCAGCGGGACGATGGAGTTGTTGGGCTTGGCCAGGCCTTCGGTGACGGCGGCGGCCAGTTGGTCGTAGTCGATGGCGTGGGCCAGGGCCTGGCGCATCTTGGGGTTGGACAGCAGCGGGTCCCTGGTCTGCAGCAGCAGCGCCGTCATGCTCATGACGGGCGCGTAGGCGACCTTGACGTCGGGGGCGCCTTGCAACACCGGCACGTCGTTGTTGGAGACGTCCTCGATGATGTCGATGTTGCCGCGTTGCAGGGCGGCCTTGGCGGTGGAGTCATCGGGCACGATGACGAAGCGCACTTCATCGACCAGGGGGCGCTTGGAGCCGGTGTAGCCGTCGCGCTTGGCGCCGCGGTTGGCGTAGTCGGCGAACCGGGTCAGGCGCACGTATTCGCCGCGCTTCCATTCGGCGAACATGAAGGGGCCGGTGCCGATGGGCTTGTCCCAGGTGCCGTCGGGCTTGACCGAGGCCTTCTGCAGGATGCCGGTGCCGCCGCAGTCGGCGCGCGCCAGCGAGGCCAGGAACAGGCTGCTGGGTCTTTCAAGGTGGTAGACCACGGTCTGGGCATCGGGGGCCTCGACGCCTGTGACCTTGACGGTGCCGCGGCCGTCGAACTCACTGGAGCAGCGCCACCCGGAGTTGGCGGCGGTGTAGTGCCGCCAGGTCCAGAGCACGTCGGCCGAGGTCAGCGGCGCGCCGTTGTGGAACTTGACGCCCTGGCGCAGCTTGAAGGTGTAGGTCTTGCCGTCGGGACTGATATCGATGGATTCGGCCAGCAGCGGGCGGACCTCGGCGTCCTCGCCATAGGCCACCAGGCCCTCGACGATGTGCAGCACCACCGCGTCGCTGTTGCTGTCGCGGTTGACGCCGGGCTCGGTCGAGCGGATGTCGGCGGTGAACGAGATGCGCAGCGGCGGCTGTGCATGGGCCCAGGCGGACCCGGCCAGCGCGCCCAGCGCCAGCGCAATCGCGGTGTTCAGGAAAGTGGCTTTCATCGATGCGTTTCCAGGAAGGGGCGCGGGCGGCCGTCTATCCGGCCGCCGCCAGCGGCTCAGGTGGCCGGGAGCGTTCGGGCCGCTGCCAGCAGTTCGGGCTCGGCGTCCAGGCTGTAGCGGGTGAAGCAGCGGTTCAGCGCGGGCAGCGGCGCCACTTCCATCAGGCCGGCGGCCGGTTCCATGACGACCATGGCCACCGTGGCCGACAGGTTGTCGTGGCTGCCGGGGCGCGGCGGGCGGCAGACCGAGTAGGGCGTGCCGAAGTCGTCGAACAGCGCGCGCTTGAGGTCCTCGCGGGTCAGCTTGTCCTTTTCGTTCAGCAGGCGGCGCACGCGCCAGTCGCGGTAGGCGCTTTCGGGGGTGCTGGCGCGGCCGGTGTCGCGCAGCTTGCCCAGGGCCACTTCGCTGACCCAGTGGTTGGCGTGCACGATCAGGTCATCGGCGCCCGGGTAGATCGGGAAGGCTTCATCGGTGGTGCACTCGTAGTCGACGCCGAAGCCCGCGGCCATGCCGATCATGATGTTGTTCGAGCACGACTTCGGGGTGGTGCTGACGGCCTTGATCGCCAGCGCGAAATGTTCCTGTTCCAGCACCTTGCGGCGGATCAGCGACAGCGGCACGCCGAGCTGGCGGAAGTCGCGATCGGATTCCAGGTAGTTGGCGGTGATCGACACGCCGGCGCTGTTCAGGCCGCTGCGGGCCAGGCCGCCGGCTTCGACGAAGGTCAGGATGTCGGGGCCATTGTCGCTGCGCACGCGCAGCACGATGGCGGTTTCGGCGCATTCCGCGCGCCAGTCCCAGTTCTGGCCGTGGATCAGGCGGCCGTTGGCCGAGCGGGTCGGCAGGATCAGGGCGCCGGTGCAGCCGTCACCGGGTTCGAGTTCAGCGGCCTTCTTTTTTTCGGCGCGGGCCTTGGCGATGACTTCGGTGCGGGCGTTGACCATCACGATGTCTTCGAAGGGCACGCTGGCGCCGGCGGCGATGCCGCGCATTTCCTCGAGGTAGTGCGGCGCGAAGTTCTCGATTTCGCGGGCGAAGCTTTCGATCAGGCGGGTGCGCGCCATGGCGTCGTAACCCAGGTCGACCAGCGTCTGGCCGTACATGGCGGCGCTCTTGCGCACGCGGTCGGCGGCTTGCTGGCCATAGGCGCGGCCACGGGCCTCGGGAGTACCGGAGACCGATACGAACGGGAATGGGGGGATCTGGTTCATGGACGGAGGGCGCCGCGAGGTCGGTAAGGGGAGGGATTGTCACAAAAATAATAGCTTATTTTGGCGCCAATATTACCGAGGGTTTGCCCGTATGAATGCGCGCCATCGACCTGGCGGGCGCTCGATCCTCGGCGGGCGGGCGGCGCGGCCGATACCGTGGTCGGCGCGCGCGATGGCATTGCGCGGCTTGTCGCCGCGAGCGCTATGGTTGTGCCCGCGGTGGCGCGGGGCTCGGGTCGGTCTTCTCGGCCGGCGGTGCCGGGGGCTCGCTCAGCGGCGATCCCATGGCCTGGAACAGCGCCGCCGTCCCGGTCAGGCGGGCATTGGCGTATTCCAATTCCCGCAGGCGCGCCGCGACATAATGCTGCTCGCTGGCATAGGCGGTGTAAGGGGCCAGTGCGCCCAGCCGCACGCGGCCGACGGTGTTGCGGTGCGACTGTTGCGCCGCCCGGCGCGAGGCTTCCGCCGACGCCAGCGCCTGGCCGTCCGCGTCCAGCCGCGCCAGCGTGTCGGCCACGTCGCGGAAGGCGGTCAGCACGGTCTGCTTGTATTGCTGCGTGGCGGCGGCGTAGCGCTCCCCGGCGGCGCGGCGTTCGGCCAACATGGCCCCGCCGTGGAAGATGGGTTGCGTCAAGGACGCGCCCAGCGCCCAGATCGAACCCGCGCCGGACAGTGCCGCCGGCCAGTTGAATCCGCCCTGGCCCATGGAGGCCGACAAAGACAGGCTGGGAAACAAGCGTGCCGTGGCCATGCCCACATCCGCCGCGGCTGCCTGCAGGGCGGCGTCGGCAACCCGGATGTCGGGCCGGGCCGCCAGCAATTCGGAGGGCACCACGACCGGCACTTCCGCGGGGACTGCCAGGGAGCCGAAGGGCAGGTCGGGCGGCGCCTGGTCCGGGGTGCGTCCCATCAGCACGGCCAGCGCATGGCGCGTCGCCAGCCATTGCGCGCGCAGTCCCGGCAGGGATGCCGCCAGCGTGGCGGCATCCTGGTCGGCCTGCAGGGCGTCGTTCTGCGAGGCCGATCCCAGTTCGTAGCGGCGCTGCGTGTCGCGCGCCACCTGGCGCGCCAGCACCACCTGCTTCTCGGTCAAGGCCACGCGCTCGGCCAGCGAGGCCGAGGTGATGGCGCCTGTGACGATGTTGCCCACCAGGGCGCGGCGCGCCGCCTCGAACCGGAACGCCTGCTGCGCCACCTGCGCCGCGCCCGAGCGGTTCTCGAAGCGCGCCGCGCCGAACAGGTCCAGGTCGTAGCGGGCCTGGATCTGGCCGGTGAAGACGTTATAGAGCGCGGTGGGTTCGCGCATTTCCGGCATCGTCAGTGCGCGCTTGCGCGAGGCCTCGGCGCCGGCGTCGATCGACGGCAGCAATGAGGCATTGACCTGCCCGCGCAATTGTTCGCGGGCGCCGGCCAGGTTGCGCTCGGCCGCGGCCAGGTCGGGGCTGTTGGCCAGCCCTTCCGCCACCATGGCGTCGAGCGCGGCCGAGCCGTAGCGCTTCCACCACGCGGGCACCGGGTGCGCTGCGCGCGCATAGCGTTGCGCCACGCCCTGGGCGGAAGCGCCAGTGGCCGGCAACGGCTCGATGCCGTATTGCGGGGGCTGCGCCATTACAGGCGGCTTGCCGTCGGGGGCGAAGGCGCAAGCGCCCAGCGCCAGCAACAGCGGCAGGGCGGCCAGGCGCCAGGGCGGGGTCGGGAGACGGAGGGACATCGTCAGGCTCCTCGTTCTACGTTGTCGCCGGCGTGGGCGCCGGGCGGCACGCCTTCGGGTTCCTCGCGCTCGTCGTGGCGCACCCGGAACCAGGCCGCGTACAGCGCTGGCAAAAAGAACAGCGTCAGCACCGTGGCGCTGGTGATGCCGCCCATCAGCGCCGTGGCCATGGGGCCGAAGAAATTGCTGCGCAACAGCGGGATCAGCGCCAGCACCGCGGCCGCGGCCGTCAGCGTGATGGGGCGGAAGCGCCGCGCCGTGGCGCCGACGATGGCGTCGACGCGCTTGTGCCCGGCGCTGATGTCCTGCTCGATCTGGTCGACCAGGATCACCGAGTTGCGCATGATGATGCCGAACATCGCGATCACGCCCAGCATGGCGACAAAGCCGAACGGCTTGCCGAACAGCAGCAGCGCGGCCACCACGCCGATCAGGCCGAGCGGCGCGGTCAGCACCACCATCAGCACGCGGGCGAAGCTCTGCAACTGCACCATCAGCAGCGTCAGCACCGCCACGATCATGATGGGCATCTGCGCGTTGATGGACGACTGGCCCTTGGCGCTTTCCTCGACCGGGCCGCCGACCTCGATGCGGTAGCCCACCGGCAGTTCGGCGCGTAGCGCGTCCAGTTTCCTGTCGATCGCATGGGTCACGTCGATGCCCTGCGCGCCGGCCTTGACGTCGGCCTGTACCGTGATAGTGGGCTGGCGGTCGCGTTCCCAGATCACGCCGTACTCCAGGCCATAGCGCACCTGGCCCAGGCTGCCCAGCGGCACCGGGCCGTTGGGCGTGGGCACCGCCAGGGTCGCCAGGCGGCCCGGATCGACCCGTTCGTGTTCAGGCGCGCGCAAGCTGACGTTGATCAACTTGTCGCGCTCGCGGTACTGGGTCACGGTATAGCCCGACAGCGTCATCGCCAGGAAGCCGGAAATGTCGTTCGAGCTTACGCCGACCTCGCGCGCCTTCTGCTGGTCGATGTCGAAGCGCACCGAGCGCTCGGATGGTTCGTCCCAGTCGAACTGCACGTTGACCGAGCGGCTGTCGGCGCGCACCTCGGCGGCGACCTTCTCGGCCACCTGGCGCACCTCGGGAATCTTGTCGCCGCTGACGCGGAACTGCACCTGGAAGCCCACGGGCGGGCCGTTCTCCAGCCTCGACAGGCGGCTGCGGATCGCCGGAAACTGTTCGCGCAGCACCGGTTCCAGCCAGTGCGCCAGCTTCTCGCGGTCTTCCACCGAATTGGCGGTGATGACGATCTGGGCGAAGTTGGGCGTGGCCAGCTGCTGGTCCAGCGGCAAATAGAAGCGCGGCGCGCCGGTGCCGACGAAACTCACCGAATGGGCGATCTCGGGCCGGCCGTCCAGCGCCTCTTCCAGTCTTTCGACCTGACGCAGCGTGGCCGCGAACGAGGCGCCTTCCTGCAGCCGCACGTCCACCAGCAGTTCGGTGCGGTCCGAGCTGGGGAAGAACTGCTGCGGCACCAGCCGGAATCCGGCCATCGCCACGATGAAGACCAGCAACGTCGCCAGCAGCACGCGCCAGCGCCGGTCCACGCACCACGCCACCCAGCCGCGCAGGCGCTGGTAGAAGCGGGTGTTGTAGATGTCGTGCTCGTGGTCATCGGGCAGGTGCGCCTCGCGCTTGCGCTCGGGCAGCATGCGGTAGCCCAGCAGCGGGATCAGCACCACCGCGGCGAACCACGAGGTGATCAGCGCGATCGCCGACACCTGGAAGATCGAACGGGTGTATTCGCCGGTGCTGGACTCGGCCAGCGCGATCGGCAGGAAGCCGGCCACCGTCACCAGCGTGCCGGTCAGCATCGGGAAGGCGGTGCTGGTGTAGGCGAAGGCGGCGGCGCGCGCTCGGCTCCAGCCCTGCTCCAGCTTCACCGCCATCATCTCGACCGCGATGATGGCGTCGTCCACCAGCAGGCCAAGCGCCAGCACCAGCGTGCCCAGCGAGACCTTGTGCAGGCCGATGCCGAACATGTCCATGAACAGCGCGGTCACGGCCAGTACCACCGGAATCGAGATCACCACCACCATGCCGGTGCGCAGGCCCAGCGACACCAGGCTGACGATCAGCACGATGGCCACGGCCTCGGCCACCGAGCGCAGGAATTCGTCCACCGAGAACGACACCGCCTCGGGCATGCTCGACACCTCGGTCAGTGTCAGGCCGGCCGGCAGGCGCGCCTTGAGTTCGTCGAACTTGGCGTCCAGCGCGCGGCCCAGATGCACGACGTCCCGGCCGGGCTGCATGGTGATGCCGATGCCCAGCACCGGCTGGCCGCGCGTGCGCATCTGCTCGGCCGGGGGATCGTCGTAGCCGCGATGAATTGAGGCGATGTCGCCCAGCCGGATCGACTTGCCGTTGATGCGGATCAGCGTCTCGGCCAGCGCCCGGGTGTCCTGGAACTGTCCGCTGGGACGCACGAACACGCGGTCGTCGGCGGTGGTCAGGGTGCCGGCGCTGGCGACCGCGTTCTGGCTGTTGATGGCCTCGGCGATCTGCTGCGGCGACACGCCCAGCCGCGTCAACTCGGTGTTGCCGATCTCGATGTAGACGTGCTCGGGCTGCTCGCCGAAGTAGTCGACCTTGGCAACGCCCGGCACCCGCAGCAGCACCGTGCGCAGATTGTCGGCGTAGTCACGCAACTGCGCCGGCGAGAAACCGTCGCCGGCCAGGGTGTAGATGTTGGTGTAGACGTCGCCGAACTCGTCGTTGAAGAACGGCCCCTGCACGCCTTGCGGCAGGGTTGCGCGGATGTCGCCGACCTTCTTGCGCACCTGGTACCACTCGTTGGCCACCTCGCTGGCCGGCGCCGAGTCCTTCATGGTGAAGAAGATCAGCGATTCGCCGGGGCGCGAATAGCTGCGCAGGAAGTCGGTGGACGGCGTTTCCTGCAGCTTCCTGGCGATGCGGTCGGTAACCTGTTCCTGCACCTGCTGCGATGTGGCGCCGGGCCACAGGGTCTTGATGACCATCACGCGGAAGGTGAAGGGCGGGTCTTCCGACTGCGCCAGGCGCGAATACGACAACACGCCGAACAGCGTCACCAGCGTGATTAGGAAGATCACTAGCGGCTGGTGCCGCAGGGCCCAGGCCGACAGGTTGAATTTTCCTTCCTCGTGGCGGTGCGCGGCGTTCTGATTCTCGGGAACCGGCGCGCTCATGATGCGAAGTCCTCGGGGTGCAGCGGCGGCACCGCGCGGACCTTTTCGCCGGCCGACACTGCGTGCACGCCTTGCCAGACGACGCGCTCGCCGGCCTGCACGCCCTGCGACAGGGTGACGCTGCGCGCGTCGTAGCGCAGCACCTGCACGCGGCGCAGCTCCAGCGTGTCTTCCTGCGGCTTGACGATCCAGACGGCGGGCTCGGTGCCGTCATGGAACAGCGCCGTCGCCGGCACCGTGTAGGTGGTGGCGCCATTGGCCTGGCGGTTGTCGAAGCTGATGTTGGCGGTCATGCCCAGCCGCACCTCGGGCGAGGGCGATTCCAGCGTCAGCTTGGCGCGGTAGGTGCGGCTCTGCGGATCGGCGGCCGGCGCGATCTCGCGCAGCACGGCGTTGAAGGTCTTGCCGGGCAGCGGCGCCAGCGTCACGGTGGCGCGCTGGCCGATGGCCAGGCCCGCCAGCACGCTTTCGGGCACGTCGCACAGGGCGTCGACATCGCCGGCCCAGGCCAGGTGGTAGACCGCCTGGCCGGCCGCCACGTTCTGGCCGGTGTCGGCCTGCTCGGCGGTGATGACGCCGGCATGGTCGGCCACCAGGGTGGTGTAGTTGAGCTGGTCGGCCGCCAGCGCGGCCTGCTGCGCTGCCTGGTCGCGCTGCGCCAGGGCCGAGGCGTAGGCGTTGCGGGTCTGCTCGAGCTGGTTGGCGGCAATCAGGTTTTCCCTGGCCTGGGCGCGGTCGCGATCGAGTTGTTGCCTGGCGTAGTCCAACTGGTGCCGGGCCGCAGACAACTGCGCGCGGGCGCTGGCCGCGTTCTTGGCGGCGTCGGCGGGGTCGAGCTTTGCCACCACCTGGCCGGGCGCGACGCTATCGCCCAGCCGCACCTCGCGTTCGATGATCTTGCCGCCCACGCGGAACGACAACGGCGTGCTGTAGCGCGCCTGCACTTCACCCGGCAGGGTCCAGGCCGGCAGCGCGGCGTCGGCCCGAGCGGGCATGGCGACCACGGGGCGTGGTGCCGGCGCGTCGGCTTCCTGGCTACCGCAGCCGGCCAGCGCCAGGATCAGCGTCAGGGTCATGGCGGGCCGGACGCGACGCCAGGAAGACGGGGAATGTGTCGCGCTGACGGCGGGATTGCGCGCGACAGCGGACGCGCGAAGACCAGGAAGATTCACGAAATACCTCGCGACGCGGGCAGGGAAGGGAAAGCGGGGCGCGCGGCGGTTGGCGGCGTTGCGCTCCGGCAATCGGATACGCGACGGATTCTAATTCACATCTGTATTCAGATACAAGGATGAATCCGAAATAACGGCCGATGCTAGAATCGGCCCATGTCAAAAGTCCGTCTTACCCGAGAGCAAAGCCGTGACCAGACGCGCCAGCGTCTGCTCGATGCCGCGCAATCGATCTTCCTGGCGAAGGGCTTCGTTGCCGCCAGCGTCGAGGACATCGCTGAGCTGGCCGGTTACACCCGGGGCGCCTTCTATTCCAATTTCGCCAGCAAGTCCGAGCTTTTCCTGCAACTGCTCAAGCGCGATCACGAGAACGTGATGGGCGACATGCGCGCCATCTTCGAAGGCGGTGAGACCCGCGAACAGATGGAAGAGAGCGTGCTGCGCTACTACAGCAGCCACTTCCGCGACAACGAGTGCTTCCTGCTGTGGATGGAAGCCAAGCTGCAGGCGGCGCGCGACCCCGAGTTCCGGGTTGGCTTCATCGCCTGCATGGGCGAATTGCGCGAAGCCACCACCGAGTACATCCGCCAGTTTTCGCAGCTTGTCGGCACGCCTTTGCCGCTGCCGGCCCGGGAGCTGGCCATCGGCCTGCTGGCGCTGTCCGATGGCATGCAGTTCAGCTTCGCCTTCGATCCGCAGGGCGTGCCCGCGGAAACGACCGAAGCGGTGCTGGCCGGCTTCTTCCGCCGGGTGGTGTTCGGCGACCGCGAGCCCGGCTAGCGGCGACCGGGCCGCCGCGCGCCCGTGGCGAGGCGGCGGCAGGGAGTTGCGGCGTTGATGGCCTGCGGCCATTTGTCACGGCCACCCACAACATGTTAGTAATAACCGCGGCGCGCCGGCTGGACTGAGGGGGCCAGCGCCGCAGCCTTCGGAATCCCTCGGGCGAAAGGAGCGGCAGCATGTCTTCAGAAACCCGACCACCCACCATCAATCGCCCGGTCTTCTACCCTGCGGCGGTTTTCACGCTGCTGCTGGTGGGCTTCGCGATCAGCGCACCCAAGGCCGCGCAGAGCCTGTTCGAGTCGGTCCAGGCCTGGATACTGGGCAACGCCAGTTGGTTCTATATCCTGGTCGTCGCCATCATCCTGTTGTCGGTGGTGTTCCTGGCTGTCAGCCGCTACGGCGACATCAAGCTGGGGCCGGACCATAGCGAACCCGACTACCGCAATTTCACCTGGTTCGCCATGTTGTTCTCCGCCGGCATGGGCATCGGCCTGATGTTCTTCGGCGTGGCCGAACCTGTCATGCACTTCATGGCGCCGCCGGTCGGCGAGGGCGGCACTGCCATCGCCGCCCGCGAGGCGATGAAGATCACATTCTTCCACTGGGGGCTGCACGCCTGGGCGATCTATGCCATCGTGGCCCTGATCCTGGCATTTTTCAGCTATCGCCACGGCCTGCCGCTGACCCTGCGCTCCGCGCTATACCCGCTGATCGGCAATCGCATCTACGGCCCGGTGGGGCACGCCGTCGACATCTTCGCCATCCTCGGCACCGTGCTGGGCGTCGCGACGTCGCTGGGACTGGGCGTGGCGCAGATCAACAGCGGCCTGAATCATCTGTTCGGCGTGCCGGTGGGGGTTCCGACGCAGATCATCCTGATCATCGTCACCTGCGGGTTGGCGACGCTATCGGTGGCGAGCGGGCTGGACAAGGGCATCCGCATTCTGTCCGAGACCAACCTGGTGCTGGCCGCGGTGCTGCTGATGTTCGTGCTGGTGGTCGGCCCGACCGTATTCCTGCTGCAGACCTTTGTGCAGAATACCGGCGCCTATCTTTCGGATATCGTCAACAAGACCTTCAATCTGTATGCCTACGAACCGACCGACTGGATTGGCGGCTGGACCCTGTTCTATTGGGGCTGGTGGATCGCCTGGTCGCCGTTCGTGGGCCTGTTCATCGCCCGTATTTCGCGCGGCCGCACCATTCGCGAATTCGTCAGCGGCGTGCTGCTGGTGCCGGCGGGCTTCACCCTGTTCTGGATGACGGTATTCGGCGACACCGCCATCCATCTCATCCTGGTCGACGGCGTCAAAGACTTCGCGCAGACGGTGCAGGCCGACAGTTCCCTGGCGTTGTTCGCCTTTTTCGAGCAATTGCCCTGGAGCGGCGTGATTTCGCTGGTGGCCATCGCCATGGTCGCCGTGTTCTTCGTGACCTCGGCCGACTCCGGCGCGCTGGTGGTGGACCTGCTGGCCTCAGGCGGTTCCGACCGCACGCCGGTGTGGCAACGCATCTTCTGGTCGTTGCTGATGGGGGCGGTGGCCATCGCGCTGCTGCTGGCCGATGGCCTGACCGCGCTGCAGACCGCGACCATCGCCAGCGCCCTGCCGTTTTCCGTGATTCTGCTGTTGTCGCTGTGGGGGCTGTTCAAGGCGCTCAAGCTGGACGCGACCAAGCGCGGCATCCGCTTCCAGTCGCTGACCCTGTCGCGCCCGGCGCGCGGCGGCCAATCCTGGGAGCGGCGCCTGCGCAACATGGTGATGATGCCGCGGCGGGCCCATGTGATGCGTTTCATTGCCGACGTGGTGCAGCCGGCGCTGGAGGACGTGGCGGACGAACTGCGCAAGCAGGGTTACGCTGTCGAGGTCAAGGAAGGCGAAGGCGAGGGCGACATCATGCTCGCAGTCAATCACGGCGAACACCTGGACTTCTTCTACTCGGTGCGGCCGCAGGCCTTCGTGCGCCCCAGCCTGACACCGGAAGAGGCCGCCGACGAGGAAGAACGCAAGTACTTCCGCGCCGAAGTCCATTTGCGCGAGGGCGGTCAGGACTACGACATCATGGGCTGGAGCCGCGATGCCGTCATCGGCGACATCCTCGACCAGTACGAGCGTCACCGCCACTACCTGCACATGGTGCGCACCTAGGTCGGATTCACTTCAGGCAACCCGGGCCGCGCGTGTTTTCGGCCCCGGAGTGCAACACAGTGCTTGTTCGAGCCGCCGGCATTTGCCGGCGGTTTTTTTTGGTCATTTTTTCATCGATAGTTTTCCTTAATCCTCAACATTGCTTTAGGTTTTTTGACTTCGTCTGATTTTTCAAGGATTATCCAAGCCATTCCTTTGATAAATAGCGAGAGAATCATGAAGGCAAAATCCGGGGCATGGGCAGCGGGGCTGCTGGCCGTGGCGGTGATGGCGGGGGGCGGGCTGTACTGGAAATTCGGCCGGGCCCCGCATCAGGGGGGCTGGTCGATGGCGCCGGCCAAGGTGGCGGTGGCGCCGGTGATGCAAGCCGACTTCCCGGTGGCGCTGTCGGGCATCGCCACGCTCGAGGCGACGCGGCAGGTGCTGGTGCCGGCCGAAGCCGACGGCCGCGTGACGCGGATCCTGTTCACCGCGGGCGAGCGGGTGCGCGCCGGGCAATTGCTGGTGCAACTGAACGACGCGCCCGAGCAGGGCGAACTGGCGCGCCTGCAGGCCCAGGCCAGGAACGCGCGGGCCCTGTTGGAGCGTACCCGCCGCCTGGTGCCGCAGCAGGCGGCCACCCGCGAACAATTGGACCAGGCCCAGGCCGACTACGATCAGGCCGCGGGCGAGATCAAGCGGATCCAGGCGCTGATCGAGCAAAAGCGCGTCAAGGCGCCATTCGACGGCGTGCTGGGCGTGCGCCGCGTCAACCTGGGCCAATTCGCCCGCGCCGGCGATCCGTTGGTGTCGCTGACCGACGCCGCCAGCGTCTACGCCAACATCACGTTGCCGGAGCAGGCATTGGGCGCGCTGCGCACGGGCCAGCCGGTCACTGTGACGGTCGACGCCCATGCCGGCCGCGTGTTCGACGGGACCGTCACGACCATCGAACCGCAGGTCGATCCAGGTACGCGCACCGTGCGGGTACAGGCCACGTTGGTCAACGCCGACGGCGCGCTGGCGGCGGGCATGTTCGCCCATGGCCAGGTGGTGCTGCCGCCGCGGCCGGGCGTCCTGACCGTACCGGAAACCGCCGTGAGCTACAGCGCTTATGGCGATTCGGTCTATGTGGTGACAACGCCCAAGGGGGGCGAGGCCTCGGCCCCGCCGACCGTGACCCAGGCCTACGTGCAGACCGCCGAGCGCGTGCACGGCCGAGTGGTGGTGACAAAGGGCCTCAAGCCCGGCGATCGGGTAGTGACCTCGGGCCAATTGCGCCTGCACAACGGCGCGCCGGTCGAAATCAGCGCCCAGGACACCGTGGCGCTGGACGCCGCGCCGCAATCCGTGGCGCAAGCCCGCTGAGCCCGCGGAGCCCATCATGAAGTTCACCGATCTGTTCGTGCGCCGGCCGGTGCTGGCGCTGGTGGTCAGCACGCTGCTGCTGCTGATGGGGCTGCGCGCCCTGAGCGGCCTGCCGATCCGCCAGTACCCGCTGACCGAAAGCACCACCATCACCATCACCACGCAGTACCCGGGCGCCTCGCCCGACCTGATGCAGGGCTTCGTCACCCAGCCCATCGCGCAATCGGTCGCCACCGTCGAAGGCATCGACTACCTGTCGTCGTCCTCGACCCAGGGCCGCAGCGTGATCACGGTGCGCATGAAGCTCAACGCCGATTCCAACAAGGCCATGACCGAGGTCATGGCCAAGGTCAACGAAGTCAAATACCGCCTGCCGCAGGACGCCTACGACCCGGTGCTGGTCAAGTCCGCCGGCGAGGCGACCGCCGTGGCCTACGTGGGATTCTCCAGTTCCACCATGTCGCTGCCGGCGCTGACCGATTACCTGTCGCGCGTGGTGCAGCCGCAGTTGTCGTCCATCGACGGGGTGGCCAGCGTGGAACTGTACGGCGGCCAGAAGCTGGCGATGCGCGTCTGGCTCGACCCCGACCGGCTGGCGGCGCGCGGCATCTCGGCCGGCGAGCTGGCCGAGGCCCTGCGCCAGAACAACGTGCAGGCCGCGCCCGGCCAGGCCAAGGGCCTGTACGTGGTGTCCAACATCAAGGTCAACACCGACCTGGTCAACGTGGCCGAGTTCCGCGACATGGTGATCAAGCGCGAGGGCGACGCCATCGTGCGCCTGGGCGACGTGGCGACCGTGGAGTTGGGCGCGGCCTCGACCGACTCCAGCGGCCTGATGGATGGCGAGCCGGCCGTGTACTTCGGCCTCAACGCCACGCCGGTCGGCAACCCGCTGGTGATCGTCAAGCGCCTGAACGAACTGCTGCCCAACATCAAGCAGAACCTGCCGCCCGGCACCAGCGTGCAGGTGCCGTTCGAGCTGGCGCGCTTCATCAGCGCCTCGATCGACGGCGTGGTGCACACGCTGATGGAGGCCGTCGTCATCGTGGTGGCGGTGATCTTCCTGTGCCTGGGCTCGCTGCGCGCGGTGCTGGTCCCGGTGGTCACCATCCCGCTGTCGATGCTGGGCGGCGCCGCCATCATGGCGTTGTTCGGCTTCAGCGTGAACCTGCTCACGCTGCTGGCCATGGTGCTGGCCATCGGCCTGGTGGTGGACGACGCCATCGTGGTGGTCGAGAACGTGCACCGCCATATCGAGGAAGGCAAGTCGCCGGTGCGCGCGGCCCTGATCGGCGCGCGCGAAGTGGCCGGCCCGGTCATCGCCATGACCATCACCCTGGCGGCGGTGTATGCGCCGATCGGCCTGATGGGCGGCCTGACCGGTTCGCTGTTCAAGGAGTTCGCCTTCACGCTGGCGGGGGCGGTGGTGGTGTCGGGCGTGATCGCGCTGACGCTGTCGCCGGTGATGAGTTCATTCCTGCTCGATAGCCGGGTATCCGAAGGCTGGATGGCGCGCCGCGCCGAACACTTCTTCAATCGCCTGGGGCAGGCCTACGGCCGGCTGCTGGATGTGTCGCTGCACCATCGCTGGGTCACCGGCCTGCTGGCGGTGGCGGTGATGGCCAGCCTGCCGTTCCTGTACAACGCCGCCCAGCGCGAGCTGGCGCCAGTCGAGGACCAGTCCACCGTGCTCACCGCGATCAAGTCGCCGCAGCACGCCAACATCGACTACGTCGAGAAGTTCGGCAAGAAGTGGGACGACGTGATGGCGACGCTGCCCGAGCAGAAGGGCCGCTGGCTCATCAATGGCTCGGACGGCGTGTCCAACAGCATCGGCGGGGTCGACTTCGTCGACTGGCACGAGCGCAAGCGCTCGGCCGACCAGATCCAGGCCGACATGCAGTCGATGGTCAACCAGATCGAGGGCAGCAACATCTTCGCCTTCCAGTTGCCGCCGCTGCCGGGTTCGACCGGCGGCCTGCCGGTGCAGATGGTCATCATGAGCGCGGCCGACTATCCGGTGGTTTACGAGGCCATGGAAAACCTGAAACAGGCGGCGCGCGCCAGCGGCCTGTTCATGGTGGTCGACAGCGACCTCGACTACAACAACCCGGTCGTGCAGTTGAAGGTGGACCGAGCCAAGGCCAACAGCCTGGGCGTCACCATGAAGGCGGTCGGCGACACGCTGGCGGTGCTGGTGGGCGAGAACTACATCAACCGCTTCGGCATGGACGGCCGCTCGTACGACGTGATCCCGCAGAGCCTGCGCGAGCAGCGCATCTCGCCCGAATCGCTGGCACGGTACTACGTCAAGAGCGCCAGCGGCGCGCAGGTGCCGCTGTCGAACATCGTGTCGGTGTCGATGGGCGTCGAGCCCAACAAGCTGACCCAGTTCAACCAGCTCAACGCCGCCACCTTCCAGGCCATCCCGATGCCGGGCGTGACCATGGGCGATGCGGTGCAGTTCCTGACGCGCCAGGCGCAGCAGTTGCCGGCCGGCTTCAGCTATGACTGGCAGTCGGATGCGCGCCAGTTCAGCCAGGAAGGCTCGGCGCTGATGATCACCTTCATCTTCGCCATCATCGTCATCTACCTGGTGCTGGCGGCGCAGTACGAAAGCCTGCGCGACCCGTTCATCATCCTGGTGAGCGTGCCGCTGTCGATCTGCGGCGCGCTGATTCCGCTGGCGCTGGGCATGGCGACCATCAACATCTACACCCAGATCGGGCTGGTGACGCTGATCGGGCTGATCAGCAAGCACGGCATCCTGATGGTGGAGTTCGCCAACGAGATGCAGGTCAGCCACGGCCTGGACCGGCGCAGCGCCATGGAGCACGCCGCCCGCATCCGCCTGCGCCCGATCCTGATGACCACCGCCGCCATGGTGGTGGGCCTGATTCCGCTGCTGTTCGCCAGCGGCGCCGGCGCCCACAGCCGCTACAGCCTGGGGTTGGTGATCGTGGTCGGCATGCTGGTCGGCACGCTGTTCACGCTGTTCGTGCTGCCCACCGTCTACACCGTGCTGGCGCGCGACCACCGCGCCGCCAACGACACGCCGCGCGCCTGCGAACTGGCGCAGGCCCAGGCCGAGGACAGGTTGCCGGTCGCGACGTCGCGGCCCGCCGCCACGCATTGAGGAACCATCATGAACCATCCTGACCTCTCCAAACGCCTGCGCCGCGGCGCCACGGCGCTGCTGGCCGCGCTGGCCACCGCCGGCTGCGCGGTGGGCCCCGACTATCAGAAACCCCAGGCCGCGCCGGTGGCGCTGGCCAGCCCCGAGCAGGCGCTGTTCTCCACCGACCGGCTGCAGCAGGACTGGTGGAAGCAGTTGCAGGACCCGCAACTGGACCGGCTGATCACGCTGGCGCTGCAACGCAACCACGACATCCGCATCGCCCAGGCCCGCCTGGCCGAGTCGCGCGCGGTGCTGGACGAGAAGGAACTCGACCAGTTCCCCACCGTGACGCTGGGCGGGCGTTTCGAGCGCAGCCTGTCGCAGGCCAACCCCGGCGTGACGGGCGAGCGCAATCTCGCCAAGAGCTACCGCGCCGGTTTCGACGCCACCTGGGAGATCGACCTGTTCGGCCGCCTGCGGCGCGCGGCCGAGGGCGCGGCGGCGCGCAGCGAGGCCCAGGCCGCCGATCTGGCGCAGGCCCGCATCGTGGTGATGGCTGAAGTGGCGCGCAACTACTTCGAATTGCGCGGCGCCGAGCAACGCCTGGCGGTGGCGCGCGCCAACCTGGAGAGCCAGCGCGACAGCCTGCGCGTGATCCAGGCGATGGTGTCGGCGGGCCGGGGCGACGAGGGCGATCTTGCCAGCGCGCGGGCCGAACTCGAAACGGTACAGGCCAGCGTGCCGCTGCAGGAAACCGCGCGGCGCCTGGCGCTGTACCGGCTGGCGGTGCTGGCCGGGCTGCGGCCGGTGGAGTTGGGCGAACTGGACGCGGCCACGCCGCAGTCGCCGCTGGCGGCGCGCCTGCCGATCGGCGACGTCGGCGCTTTGCTGTCGCGCCGTCCCGACATCCGGGCGGCCGAGCGCAACATGGCGGCGGCCAATGCCGACGTGGGCGTGGCCACCGCCGAGCTGTATCCGCGCATCGACCTGGGCGGTTTCCTGGGCTTCGTGGCCCTGCGTGGCGCCGATTTCGGCAGCGCTTCCAGCCGCGCCTTCAGCGTGGCGTCCGGCGTCACCTGGCCGGCCTTCCATCTGCCTACCGCGCTGGCGCGCAAGCGCGCCGCCCAGGCGCGTTCGCAGGGCGAGGTGGCGCGCTACGAGCAGACCGTGCTGCGGGCGGTCGAGGAACTGGAGGGCGCGCTGACGCAGTACGGCCAGACCCAGCAGCGGCTCGGCAACCTGGCGCAGGCGGCCGCGCACAGCGCCCGGGCGGCGGAACTGGCGCGCCTGCGCTACCGCGAAGGCGGCACGCCGTACCTGACGGTGCTGGACGCGCAGCGCACGCAACTGCGGGCGCAGGACGCGATGGCGCAGGCCGAAACGGCCTCCTACACCAGCCTGGTCGCGCTCTACAAGGCGCTGGGTGGCGGCTGGGAGGCGCCTTCGGAAACGGAGACCCCGCGAGCGCAGTCGCCCGCGCCGGCCGGCTGACTGACGGGCGCGGTTCGTGGCACCATAAGGGCTTGGCGCCTTTCCGACCTTCCATGTCCGACGATACCCTGTCCCATCCCATTTCCTGGCAACCGCACCAGCCGGCGGACCGCGTGCTCATGACGCTCAAGACGCGCGGGCCGCAGTCGGTCGCGGTCATCGCCAAGGCGCTCGACGTCACGGCCGAGGCGGTGCGCCAACAGATGGCGCGGCTGCACGCGGACGGCCTGGTGGATTCGGAAAGCCGCAGCGCGGGCCGCGGCCGGCCCACGCAGATCTGGTTCCTGACCGACGCCGGCCAGCGCCGCTTCCCCGACACGCACGCCGACATGACGGTGCAGATGATCAACGCCGTGCGCCAGGTGTTCGGCGAGGAAGGCGTTGACAAGCTGATCGCGGTGCGCGAGGCCGCCATGCTGGCGACCTACCGGCAGGGGCTCGAGGGCGCGCAAGACCTGCCGCAACGGCTCGAATGCCTGGCGCGGGTGCGCTCGGCCGAGGGCTACATGGCCGAGATGCGCCGCGACGGCGACGACTTCCTGTTCATCGAAAACCACTGTCCGATCTGTGCGGCGGCCCAGGCCTGCATGGGCTTTTGCCGCAGCGAACTGGAATTGTTCCGGCAGGTGCTGGGGGATGAGGTGCGCGTCGAGCGAGAAGAGCACATCCTGCTGGGCGCGCGCCGCTGCGCCTACCGCGTCAGCGCGCGCGCCTGATCGCCGCGGCCGCCGCACCCCGCGGCGTGAAGACCGGGCCGCGTCAGGACGCCGGCGATGCGCCGTCGTCCCATCCCCCCAGCGCCTTGTACAGATCCACCGCATTGACCAGCCGGCGCTGCTGCAGCCGGATATATTCCTGCTCGGATTCGAACAGGCTGCGCTGGGCCTCCAGCGTCTCCAGGTAGTTCGCCACCCCGCGCGCATAGCGCCGCTCGGCCAGCCGCTGGCGTTCGCGGTCGGCGTCGCGCACCTTGCGCTGTGCCTCGATCTGGTCGCGCAGCGCATCGCGCGCCGACAGGGCGTCGGCCACGTCGCGGAACGCCGCCTGGATGCTGCCCTCGTACTGCGCCACCGCGATGTGCTTGCGGGTTTCGGCCAGCGACAGGTTGGCTCGGTTGCGCCCGGCATTGAAGATTGGCAGCGTCAGGCGCGGCGCGAAGGTCCAGCCGCCGGTGCCGCCGCTGAACAGATCCGAGAAGCGGCCGGCGGTGGTGCCGATGTCGGTGGTCAGCTGCACCGACGGGAAGAACGCCGCGCGAGCCGCGCCGATGTCGGCGTTGGCCGCGCGCAGCGCCTGTTCCGCCTGGCGCAGGTCGGGGCGGCGCGTCAGCAGCTCGGACGGCAGGCCGGCCGCCAGCGGCGTCAGCGTCTGGCTTTCGAGCGGCGTCGCATCGACGCCGACCGGCAGGGTGAAGTCGCCTGCCAGCAGGCCCAGCGCATGCCGCGCCAGGCTGGCCTCGCGGGTCAGCTCGGCGCGTGTGGCGCGCGAGCTTTCCACCAGCATCTGCGCGGTGCGCAGGCCGATGGCGGTCTCCAGCCCGGCGTCGTAGCGGCGCTGGGTCAGCTTGAGCGAGGTCTCGCGCAGCGCCAGCGTGTTGTCGGTCAGGCGCGACTGTTCGGCCAGGGAACGCTGGTTGAAGTAGGCCGTTGCCGTCTCCGCCACCAGCGCCAGCGTGGCGGCGCGGTGGGCCTCTTCGCTGGCCAGGTAGCGCGCCAACGCCGCGTCCGACAGACTCCGCACCCGGCCGAAGAAATCCAGCTCGAAGGCGGTGATGCCGACCGCGGCGCGGTAGCGGTTGGACACCGGCGTGCGCGGCTGGCCCGGCTCGGTGGCGCGGCCGCGGCTGAATTCGCCGCTGGCGTCGATGGCCGGCAAGCGTTCGGACTGCTGCACGCCGTACAGCGCGCGCGCCTCCTCGATGCGCAGCGCCGCCACCCGCAGGTCGCGGTTGTTGGCCAGCGCGGCCGCGATCCAGGCCTGCAGCGCCGGGTCGTTGAAATAGGCGCGCCAGTCCTGGGGCGCGGCAGCCTGGCCGGGTTGCGCCGGCGTATCGTATTGCGCCGGCACCGGCGCCGCGGGGCGCTCATGGGTGGGCGCCAGCGAGCAGCCGGACAGCGCCAGCGCCAGCAGGGTCATTGCCACGGGTTTCATGGCGTCGTCTCCAGCGATTCGCGGCCCTCGGGGCGCGCGGGGCGGGCGCGCATGCCGACCATGCGCCCCACGATGAGAAAGAACAGCGGCACCAGGAACACCGCCAGCACGGTGGCGGTGATGATCCCGCCCAGCACGCCGGTGCCGATGGCGGCCTGCGCGCCCGAGGCGGCGCCGTTGGCCAGCGCCAGCGGCAGCACGCCCACGCCGAAGGCTAGCGAGGTCATCACGATCGGCCGCAGCCGCAGCCGCGCCGCCTCGAGCGTGGCCGACAGGATGCCCTGGCCGTCGCGCACCAGATCCTTGGCCACTTCCACGATCAGGATCGCGTTCTTGGCCGACAGGCCGATGGTGGCGATCAGGCCGACCTTGAAGTAAATGTCGTTGGGCATGCCGCGCACGGTCACCCCCAGCAGCGCGCCGATCACGCCCAGCGGCACCACCAGGATTACCGCCAGCGGAATCGACCAGCTTTCATACAGGGCCGCCAGCGCCAGGAACACGATCAGCACCGACAACGCGAACAGCACCGGCGCCTGGTTGCCGGACAGCCGCTCTTCGTATGACTGGCCCGACCAGTCGAAGCCGATGCCGCGCGGCAGTTCGGCCGCCAGCGCCTCCATGGCGCGCATGGCCTCGCCGCTGCTGTGGCCCGGCGCCGCCGAGCCGTTGATGGTGAACGACGGGAAGCCGTTGTAGCGATTGAGCTGCGGCGGTCCCATCGACCACTTCAGCGTGGCGAACGCCGACAGCGGCACCATCTGGCCTTGCAGGTTGCGCACGTGCAGGCGCGAGATGTCATCCACGTCCACGCGGCGCTTGCCGTCGGCCTGCACCGTCACGCGCCGCACCTGGCCGTTGAGCATGAAGTCGCCGATGTAGTCCGAGCCATACATCACCGCCAGCGCGGTATTGATCTCGTCGATCGGCACGCCCATGGCCTGCGCCTTGTCACGGTCGATGCGCAACTGCAACTGCGGAGCGTCCTGCTGTCCGGCGAACACCACGTCCGCCAGCGCGGGATGCCCGGCCGCCGCCGCCAGCAGTTGCTGTCGTGCCCGCGCCAGGGCTTCGTGGCCCAGGCCGCCGCGGTCCTGCAGCCGGAAATCGAAGCCCGAGGTCGAGCCCAGGTCCGGCAGCGGCGGTGAATTGAGCGCGAATACCATCAGGTTCTTGCGGTGCGCAAAGGCTTCGTTGATGCGCTTGACCACTGCGCCGACGTGCTGCGACGGGGCGCGTCGTTCCTTCCAGTCCTTGAGCGTGACGAAGAACATGGCCGAGTTCGGGCCACTGCCGTACTGGCTGAAGCCGTTGACCGAGTACACGTACCGCACCGGCTCGTGCTCCATCATGTAGCGCTCCACGTCCTTGACCACCGCCATGGTCTCGGCCTGCGGCGCCCCTTGCGGCAGGATCACCATGGCCATGAAGCTGCCCTGGTCCTCGTCCGGCAGGAACGACGACGGCAGGCGCGCGAACAGCAGCGCCGCCACGCCGATCACCAGCGCGTAGGCCAGCCCGAAGCGCACCGGCCGCGCCAGCACGCCGGCCACGCGCGCCGTATAGCGCGCGGTCAGGCGCGCGAAGGCGCGGTTGAACCAGCCGAAGAAGCCGCGCTTCTCGTGGTGGCCCGCCGGGATCGGTTGCAACAGGCTGGCGCACAGCGCCGGCGTCAGCGACAGCGCCAGGAAGGCCGAGAACGCGATCGACACCGCCAGCGTCACGGCGAACTGGCGGTAGATGTTGCCCACCGCGCCATCGAAGAACGCCATAGGCACGAACACCGACACCAGCACCACCGTGATGCCGACGATGGCGCCGCTGATCTGGCCCATGGCCTTGACCGTGGCGTCATGCGGCGACAGGCCTTCCTCGGCCATGATGCGCTCGACGTTCTCGACCACCACGATGGCGTCGTCCACCAGGATGCCTATGGCCAGCACCATGCCGAACATCGTCAGCACGTTGATCGAATAGCCCAGCGCCAGCATCACCCCCAGCGTGCCCAGCAGCGCCACCGGCACCACCAGCGTCGGGATCAGCGTGGCGCGCAGGTTCTGCATGAACAGGTACATCACGCAGAACACCAGCGCCACCGCCTCCAGCAGCGTCATCAGCACCTTCCTGATCGAGATCTCGACGAAGGTGGAGGTCTCGTACGGGATGTCCCAGCTCACGCCCGGCGGGAAGTACTGCGCCAGTTCGCGCATCGTCTCGCGGATGCGGCGGGTGGTCTCGACCGCGTTCGAGCCGGGCGCCAGCTTGATGCCCAGGCCGGTGCCGGTCATGCCGTTGACGCGCGACAGGTACATGTAATCGGTGCCGCCCAGTTCCACCCGCGCCACGTCCTTCAGGCGCAGCGTGGCGCCGTCCGGCTGCGCCCGCAGCGGGATGTTGGCGAACTGTTCCGGCGTGTGCAGCGATTCACCCGCCACGATGCTGGCGTTCAGCGGCGCGTCCTGCGGCACGGCCTGGTTGCCCAGCTCGCCGATGGTGACGCGCGCATTGTGGCTGCGCAGCGCCGAGACGATGTCGCCCGGCGTCAGCGACAGGGCGGTGAGCTTGGCCGGATCCGGCCAGATGCGCATCGCCGCTTCCGCGCCGAACGACTGTACTTTGCCCACGCCCTCGACCCGCCGCAGCGCCTGCAGCACATTGGAGGCCGCCAGCTCGCCCAGTTGCATGTCGTCCAGGCTGCCGTCCGACTTCAGCGACACCACCAGTTGGATGTTGTCGGCCGCCTTCTCCACGCGCACGCCGTCGCGCCGCACCGATTCGGGCAGGCGCGGCTCGACCGCCTTCAGGCGGTTCTGCACTTCCACCGCCGCGAGGTCGGGATTGGTGCCTTGCTTGAAAGTCAGGTTGATGCTGGCCCAGCCGGTCGAATCGCTGCTGGACGAGGTGTACATCAGGCCCGGTGCACCGTTCATCTCGCGTTCGATGATGGCGGTGACGGCTTCCTCGACCACCTTGGCCGAGGCGCCGGGATAGCTGGCGCCGATGTTGACGACGGGCGGAGCGATGTCCGGATACTGCGCCACCGGCAGCGCGCGGATCGACAACAGGCCGACCAGCGCGATCAGCAGCGAGATCACCCATGCGAAAACGGGGCGATCGATAAAGAAACGCGCCATGGCGGTTTACCTTTTTTCTTTGTTTCCCGCGGTCGCCGCGGGCGCGCTCGGCGCGGCCCGCTCGACCGGTTTGATTTTCTGGCCGGGGGCCAGTTGCGCGGCGTTTTCGACCACCACGCGCTCGCCGCCTGTCAGGCCCTCGGTGATGACCCAGTTCGGGCCCAGCAGCCGATGCGCGGCCACCGGCACGCTGCGCAGTTCGCCATCGTCGCCTGCCACCAGCAGATGCGCGCCGCCGGCGCTGCGCAGCAAGGCGTCGCGCGGCACCAGGTAGGTGTCGTGGTTGACCGCCTGCTCCAGCCGTACCCGTACATACATGCCCGGCAGCAGCTCGCGGTCCGGGTTGTCGAACCGCGCGCGCATGGTCACGTTGTCGGTGCCCGGATCGACCGCCAGGTCGGCGAACGACAGCGTGCCGCCGCGGACGTATTCCGAACCGTCCGGCAACAGCAGGCGAACCCGCATCTGTTCGGGCGCTACGCTTTGCACCGCGCCGTCACGGATCTGCCTGCGCAACCGCATGACTTCGGCCACGGGTTGCGAAAAGTTGACGTAGATCGGATCGAGTTGCTGCACCACCGTCAGCGGGGTGGCCTGGCCTTCGCCGACCAGGGCGCCCTCGGTGACCAGCGCGCGCCGCGCGCGGCCGTCGATCGGCGAGGTGACGCGGGCGTACTCCAGGCGCAGCCTGGCGCTTTGCAGGTTGGCCTTGGCCAGTGCCACTTCGGCGCGCGCCTGGCGTTCCTCGGCCACGCTTTCCGCGTGGTCGCGTTCGCTGATGGCGCGGTCCGATACCAGGTCGGCGTAGCGGCGCAGCTTGTCGGCGGCGGCCGACAGATTGGCCTGGGCCCGCGCCAGGGAGGCGGCCGCGGAATCGTAGGCGGCCTGCAGCGGCGCCGGATCGATCTGGAACAGCGGCGCGCCGCGCGTCACCTCCTGGCCCTCTTCGTACAGGCGGTGGATGACGATGCCGGCCACGCGGGCACGGACTTCGGCTTCGCGATAGGGCTCCAGCCGGCCGGGCAGTTCGCTGGCGACGGCAGTGGGAGTGGCCCTGGCCACGATGACGCCGATTTCAGCGGGCGTTTTGGCGGTATCGACCGGGGTCTGCTTCGAACAGGCGGAAACAAGAACCAGTACGGATGCGATGGCGAGCGTTCTGAACGGGACTCGGTGCGGCATTTTTTAGAAATTATTGTGGATTGCCCATGGTGGGCGATGCGGGAAAGTGCGAGGGTTTTCCCTGTGGGGCTGGCAGTCTATCATTTAATCCGTCATGATTGATTAATTGTTTTGTTCGAAAGTATGCTGACGGCTGCACACTTCTTTACAGTGCGCGGACGGCGGCTCCCGCAAGGCGGGCCGCCGTTTTCGTGTCGTCCGTATTTCCCGCAACCCATTCATTTACAAGGAGATCTTTGTATGGCCCGCAAGACGAAAGAAGAATCGCAACGCACCCGCGATCGCATCCTGGACGCCGCCGAGCGCGTGTTCCTGTCCAAGGGGGTGGCCAGCACCACCATGAGCGATATCGCCGACTTCGCGGGCGTGTCGCGGGGCGCCGTCTACGGCCATTACAAGAACAAGATCGATGTCTGCATCGCCATGTGCGACCGGGCCCTGGGCGAGGCGGTGTCCTTGACCCGGGTCTCGACCGAGGGCGAGGCGCTGGAATCGCTCTACGCCTCCATGCGCCAGTACGTGCAGATCTATGCCGAGGAAGGCTCGGTGCAGCGCGTGCTGGAGATCCTCTACCTGAAGTGCGAGCGCAGTGACGAGAATGCGCCGCTTCTGCGCCGCCGCGACTTGTGGGAGCGCCACGCCCTGCGCACCTCCGAGAAACTGCTGCGCGCCGCCGTCAGCCGCGAAGACCTGCCGCCGGCGCTGGACGTGCGCCTGTCCAACGTCTACCTGCATTCCCTGATCGAGGGCGTGTTCGGCACTATCTGCTGGTCTGATCGTCTCAAGGGCGATATCTGGCCGCGCGTCGAGCGCATGCTCCGCGCCGGCATCGATACCCTGCGCCTCTCGCCCCAATTGCGCCTGCCCCAAGCCATCTAGGCACGCTGCCGCATTCGCGTTCCTGAGTGCCGCGCGGGCCCGCGCCGCGCGCGGCGACGGCCCCTACAATCCCGGCATGACCCTCAAGCAACTCGAAGCCTTCTACTGGGCCGCCACCTGCGCCAGTTTTGCCGTGGCAGCCGAGCGCCTGCACCTGTCGGTATCATCGCTCTCCAAGCGCATCGCCGAGCTGGAAGATGCGCTCGGCCAGCCGTTGTTCGACCGCAGCGGCCACAAGGCGGTGCTGACCGATGCCGGCCAGCGGCTGCTGCCGCAAGCGCGCGAACTGCTGGCCGCGGCCGACCAGATCCGCGCCTCCATGACCGAAACCCCGGGGCTGCGTGGCCGCTGCCGTTTCGGCGTGGGCGAACTGACCGCGCTGACCTGGCTGCCGCGCCTGATCGGTGTGGTGCGCGCCGCCTATCCCGATCTGGTGCTGGAACCCTACGTGGACATCGGCCAGGTGCTGGAGCAACGGGTCGCCGATGGCGAGCTCGACTTCGCCGTCATTGCCGGCCGTTCGTCGCGTCCCAGCATTGCCTCGACGCCGATCGGCGAGGCGGTGTTCGCCTGGGCCGCGGCGCCGTCCGTGCTGGATGGCGCCACCGACATGTCCGCCGAACTGCTGGCGCGCCTGCCGCTGGTGACCCTGCCGGCTGGCGCCGGCACCACCCGTATCATCGACGATTCGCTCGCCGGCCGTGACGGGGCCGGCGAGCGTCTGTGCTGCAACAACTGGGGCGCCATCGTCGGCCTGCTGATCGAGGGGACCGGGGTCGGGCTGTTGCCACGCCACTGGGCGCGCGCGCTGGAGGCCGAGGGCAGTCTGCGGGTGCTGCGTTGCGACCCCGAGCCGGCGGCGCTGCCATACGCCTTCCAATGCCGCCGCGGCGATGCCCGGCCGCTGGTCGCCAAGCTGCGCGCCGCGGTGGGCGCTGCGGTGGATTTCTCGGCGCCTTGCCGATTGCCTTGAAGGGCAGGCCGGCTCCGTCTCGGCGCACCTGTCCGCAAGGCGGTCGGTGGGCGCGGGGCGCGCGGGAGCGGCGGCCGCCGCTCTATACAATCGGCGCGCGCCTGGCGCAGAATCCGACAAGAGCGTGCGCAACGGGGGAATGGGCCCGGCGATGCGGCACGAGCGGGGTCTGTTCCCTCGATGCCGGGCGGCGCGCCGGCGGCGCGCGGGGAAGCGGACCCGCGGAATCGACGGAGATATCTCATGCGTAAACTCTGCCTCGCCATGACCATGGCGGGACTTCTGGCCAGCGGGCTGGCCCAGGCTCAATCGACCCTGCGGATCGGCCTGCAGGACGACCCGGACGTGCTCGATCCGGCCCGCGCCCGCACCTTCGTCGGCCGCATCGTGTTCGCCTCGCTGTGCGACAAGCTGGTCGATATCACGCCCGACCTGAAGTTCGTGCCGCAATTGGCGCAGTCCTGGAGCACCAGTGCGGACAACAAGACGCTGACCTTCAAGTTGCGCACCGATGCCGTGTTCCACGATGGCACGCCTGTCAATGCTGCCGCGGTCAAGGCCAACCTCGACCGCGCCCGCACGCTGCCCGACAGCAACCGCAAGAGTGAACTGGCTACCGTGGCCAGCGTCGACGCGCCGGATGCCAGCACCGTGGTGCTGCACCTGTCCGCACCCGATGCGTCGTTGCTGTCGCAGTTGTCAGACCGCGCCGGCATGATGATCTCGCCTGCTTCCTTCGACAAGGACCCCGGCGGCAAGCCGGTCTGCTCGGGCCCGTACCAGTTCAAGGAACGGGTGCAGAATGACCGCATCGTGCTGGAGAAATTCCCCAAGTACTGGGACGCCGGCAATTACCACTTCGATCGCGTGGTCTTCACGCCGATTCCCGACAATACCGTGCGCCTGAACAATCTGCGCGCCGGCGACCTGGACATCATCGAGCGGGTCGCGCCCAGCGACGCCAAGGCAGTCAAGGACGACGCCAACCTGCGCCTGGCGCCGGTCACCGGCCTGGGCTTCCAGTCGATCTCCATCAACCTGGGCAATGGCGCGCGCGCCAACAACCCGTTGGCCAAGGACAAGCGCGTGCGCCAGGCGCTCGACCTGGCCATCGACCGCGACGTGCTCAACCAGGTCATCGGCGAAGGCCAGTACCAGCCGGCCTACCAGCCGTTCCCGCCGGCCAGCTTCGCCTACAACAAGTCGTTCGAGCACGCCGGCCGCGATCCGAAGAAGGCCCAGGCCTTGCTGAAGGAGGCGGGCTTCGACCGCGTCAAGTTCGAGATCACCTTCGGCAACAACACCACCATGCAACAGGTGTTCGAACTGGTGCAGGCCATGGGCGCCGAAGCCGGCTTCGACATCACCCTGCGCCCGGTCGAGTTCGCCTCGCTGCAATCGTCGCTGGCGCGGGGCGACTTCGAAGTCGGCCAGAGCGGCTGGTCCGGGCGTGTCGACCCCAGTGGCAACATCCACCAATACCTGAGCTGCAAGGGCAATCTCAACGATGGCAAGTTCTGCGATCGGCAGGCCGACAAGCTGCTCAATGAGGCCCGCGCCGAGCCCGACCCCGCCAAGCGCCGCGCCCTGTATGACCAGGTGCTGACTGTGATGCAGGAACAACGCCCCATCATCTATCTGTTCTACCTGCCCTGGACCTTCGGCGCACAGAAGAAGGTGCAAGGTTTCGTGCCGTATCCCGACGGCCTGATCCGCCTGAAGGGTGTCAGCCTCGCCAAGCAATAGGCCAGCGCCCGCGGGACCCGGATGCGGGTCCCGTTTTCTTTTCCTCCCGTGGCCAGCGGCCGGCGGCGCCATTTCCGGCCGGCCGCGGCGCGCCGTCCCGCAACAGGATCGCACCATGTTTACGACTCGCCCGGAAATCCTTGGCACCTTCGGTGTCGTGACCTCCACCCATTGGCTGGCCAGTTCGGCCGGCATGTCGCTGCTGGAGCGCGGCGGCAACGCCTTCGACGCCTGTGTCGCCTCGGCCTTCGTGCTGCAGGTGGTCGAACCCCACCTGGTCGGCCCGGCCGGCGAAGTGCCGGCGGTGTTCTATTCCGCGCGCACCGGGCGCGTCGAAGTGTTGTGCGGCCAGGGCGCGACGCCCGCCGCCGCCACGCTCGAGCGCTACCGCGCCGAAGGCCTCAAGCTGATCCCCGGCAACGGCCTGCTCGCCACCGTCATCCCCGGCGCCTTCGACGCCTGGATGCAGTTGCTGCGCGACCACGGCACGATGCGGGTGCGCGACGTGCTGGAACCCGCCATCTACTACGCCGGGCATGGGCACGCGCTGATGCCGCGCATCTCCAACACCATCGCCGGCCTGAAGGACTTCTTCCAGGCCCACTGGCCCACCACCGCGCAGGTCTACCTGCCCGGCGGCAACGTGCCCGAGGCCCGCAAGCTGTTCCGCAATCCGGCGCTGGCCGCCACCTGGACCCGCGTGCTGCAGGCGGCCGAACAGGCCGGCGCCGACCGCGAACGCCAGATCGAGGCGGCCCGCGATGCTTTCTACCGCGGCTTCGTCGCCGAGGCCATCGACAAGTTCGCGCGCGGCACCGAGGTCATGGATGAAAGCGGCCAGCGCCATCGGGGCGTGATCACCGCCGACGACCTGGCCGGCTGGTCGGCCAGCTACGACCAGCCCGCCACCTATGACTACCACGGCTACACCGTGGCCAAGGCAGGCGCCTGGAGCCAGGGGCCGGTGTTCCTGCAGACCCTGGCGCTGCTCAAGGACATGGACCTGGCCGGCGTCGGCCCGACCAGCGCCGAGTTCGTGCACCGCGTCACCGAGGCCATGAAACTGGCCTTCGCCGACCGCGAGGCCTACTACGGCGATCCGGCCTTCGTCGACGTGCCGCTGGCGCAATTGCTGTCCGACGAGTACAACGACGCGCGCCGCGCCCTGATCGGCGAGCAGGCCTCGCAGGACCTGCGGCCCGGCGTGATTCCCGGCTTCGAGGCGCAGGTGGCGCGAGTGATGGACACGCTGCAGCGCCTGTCCAGGGTCTCGGCCCCCGGCAGCGCGACCAACGAACCGACGCTGGCCGATATGCGCGCCTCGGTCAAGCGCGGCGACACCACTCACGTCGACGTCATCGACCGCTGGGGCAACATGATCTCGGCCACGCCGTCCGGCGGCTGGTTCCAGTCCTCGCCGGTGATCCCGGAACTGGGCTTCGGCCTGAACACCCGCGCCCAGATGTTCTGGCTGGAAGAGGGCCTGCCGGGCACGCTGGCGCCGGGCAAGCGTCCGCGCACCACGCTGACGCCGTCGCTGGCGCTGCGTGAGGGCCGGCCCTACCTGGCATTCGGCACACCCGGCGGCGACCAGCAAGAGCAATGGCAACTGCTGTTCTTCCTGCGCCACGCGCACCATGGCCTGAACCTGCAGGAAGTCATCGACCTGCCGATGTCGCACACCATGCATTTCCCCACCTCGTTCTACCCGCGCGACCGCAAGCCGGGGCATCTGGCGGTGGAAAGCGGCTTCGGCGCCGAGACCATCGCCGCGCTGCGCGCCCGCGGCCACCACATCGAGGAAGTGCCGCAATGGTCGGTAGGCCGCCTGACCGCCGCTTCGCGCGACGCCGACGGCCTGCTGCATGCGGCCGCCACGCCGCGCCTGATGCAGGCCTACGCGGTCGGCCGCTGAGCCGCGTGCCGGCGCGCCCGCCCGGCGCGCGCCGGCACGGTTGCGGCGATTTGCCGCCATGGGCTATCTTTTGCCCATGACGCCTATCCAGCAGAGCCCGGCGACCGGGGCTCCTCCCCTCGCGGGACACGAACCTCTCTTCATCGTCCTGAACACCGGCTCCGGGCGCGGCGACGCGCAAGCGCTGCAGGACATCATCCGCCGCGTGCTCGACGAGGCCGGCCGACGCTATCAGCTGATGCCGGTCGACGATCCGACGCGCCTGGTCGCCACCGCCCGCGACGCCGTGGCGCAGGCGCGCCAGGCCAACGGCATCGTGGTCGCCGCGGGCGGCGACGGCACCCTCAACGCCGTAGCCGGCCAGGTGCTCGGGCAGGGCGTGCCGTTCGGCATCCTGCCGCAAGGCACCTTCAATTACTTCGGCCGCCGCTATGGCATCTCGCAGGACACCGAAGCCGCGCTGCGCGGTTTGCTGGGCGGCGAGCTGCGGCCGGTGCAGGTCGGCCTGCTCAACGGCCGCCTGTTCCTGGTCAATGCCAGCCTGGGCCTGTATCCGCAGTTGCTCGAAGATCGCGAAGCCTACAAGCAGCGCTTCGGCCGCAGCCGCCTGGTGGCGTTGTGGTCAGGTCTGGTGACGCTGCTGCGCGCGCCGCGCCAGCTCAGCCTGAGGCTCGACTACGAAGGGCGCATGCGCGAGCTGCGGTCGCCCACCCTGGTGGTGGGCAACAACCGCCTGCAACTGGAACACATCGGCATCGATCCCGCCGAACTGGACCGCAACCGCCTGGTGGCCATGGCCGCGCGCCCGGTCGGCACGCTGGCGCTGTACGGCCTGCTGCTGCGCGGCCTGTTCAGCCGCCTGGGCGATGCCGAACACGTCGTCAGCTTCGCCTTCGACCGCCTGACGGTCTCGATTCGCGGTCGGCGCCGCGTCAAGGTCGCCATGGACGGCGAAATCTCCTGGATGGACACGCCGCTGGAATTCAAGGTGTCCGACACCCCGCTGCCGCTGGTGGTGCCGGCCGAAACGCCGGATCCGGAGCGCCCATGACGCGCATCCTGCAATTCTCGGATACCCATTTCGGCACCGAGCGCAAGCCGGTACTCGAGGCCGCGCTGGACCTGGCGCGCACGCTGGCGCCAGACCTGGTCGTGATCAGCGGCGACATCACCCAACGCGCCCGGCGCGGCCAGTTCGCCGCCGCCCGCAAGTTCATCGAGCGCCTGTCGCTGCCGGTGCTGGCGGTGCCGGGCAACCACGACATTCCGCTGTTCAACCTGTTCGCGCGCGCGCTCAACCCTTACGGCAACTACAAGCGCGCGCTCGGCGCCGTGCTCGAACCGGTCTACGAAACAGGCGGCCTGCTGGCCATCGGCGTCAACACCACTCGGCCGCGCCGCCACAAGGACGGCGAGATATCCGAGGTCCAGATCGCGCGGGTGGCGCAGCGCCTGCGCCAGGCCCGGCCCGGCCAGTTGCGCGTGGTGGTGGCGCACCATCCGGTGCGCGCCAAAGTCGAATCCGATCGCTTCAACCTGCTGATCGGGCGCGAGCGGGCGCTGGCGGCCTGGGCCGAAGCCGGTGTCGACCTGATCCTGGGCGGCCATATCCATCTGCCCTACGTGCTGCCCGCCAGCGCCGATCCGGCCCTGGCGGCCGGCTGGGCGGTGCAGGCCGGCACCACCTGCTCGCGCCGGGTGCGCGGCAACATTCCCAATTCCGTCAATGTCATCACCCGCGAGGGCGAAGGCGAAACCCGTGCCTGCCATGTCGAGCGCTGGGACTACGCCGACGCCACCCATGCCTTCGCGCCGGTCGACAAGACCTTGGTGACGGGGTAGGGAGCGGCAATGGGAATCGGCACGGACGCCTCGCTTATCGACGCCTGCGCGGAATGGGTGTCGGTCCATGCGCTGTTGTTGTTCCTGCTGCTGCCGCTGGGCGCGGCGGCGGTCGCGGTGGCGATGGCACGCATCGGCGCGCGGGCCTCGCCGGGGCTGCGCGCGGCCGGCTGGGGCGGGGCGGTGGCGCTGGCCGGCGCGCTGTTCCTGGAGCTCGCGCACGCGGTGACGCGGCCGGGGGGGGTGGTGGAGTTCGACAGCGCCCTGGCCGGTGCGCTCAGCATGTCGATGGGCGATTCCCTCTTGTGGCTGCTGTCCTGGTTTACCACGCTGGGCGATCGCAATGTCCTGACGGTGCTCGCCATCTTGATGACCCTCGCGCTGTTGGCGCGCCGCCATTGGGGGCTGGCGCTCTTCTGCGTGGCCGCCACCGGCGGTGGCGGACTGATCAACCGTTTCCTCAAGCACGGCTTCGAACGCGCGCGACCCGAGCACGATCACGGATTTGCCACCGCGCTGGGCTGGAGCTTTCCCAGCGGTCACGCCTCGGCCGCGATGGCGGTGTACGGCGCGGCCTGCTACCTGGCCTGGCGCCTGGCGCCCGCGCCCTGGAGGCTGCCGGGCGTGGCGCTGGCGGCGGGGCTGGTGATGGCGATCGGCCTGAGCCGTGTCCTGCTGCAAGTGCATTTCGCCAGCGACGTGGTGGCGGGCTTCGCCATCAGCTTCGCCTGGCTGGTGTTGTGCGTTGCCGTGGCCGAAAGCCAGGCGGCCTCAGCACGGCGCGATCAGGGCGTTCAATAGGCGGGCGTCGGGTGCTCCATCCGGGTGCTGCCGCAACGGCGCGCAGGCGTAGCGGCCGCCGGCAGTGGTGATCGCCTGATCCAGGCGGCGCGCGCGCTCGGCCGGCGGCGGTTGCAGGTCCACGATCAGCTTGCCCGCCACGGGCGCGGTCACCGCGCCGTCGCTGAAGCGCTCCAGCGTGCGGTCGATCTCGCGCTCGCGCGGCAGGGCCAGCACGATGGTGTCGGATTCGGCCAGGGCTTCGCGCGCGGAGGTCGCCAAGGTGGCGCTGCCACGGAAATCCTCGCAACGGTCCGGATCGATGTCATAGACCGTCAGGGCGATGTCGGGTTCGGCGGCAAGCAGGCGTCGCGCCGCCTGGGTGCCGGCGCGGCCCATGCCGACGATGCTGATGCGCGGGCTCATGGCTTGGGCACCGACCAGGTGCTGACGATATGGGCCAGCGGCTCATCGCTGCCGGCGGCGGTCAGGATGACCTCGCCCGCCGCCAGGCGCCCCACCTTGAGCAGGCGTGCATCGGCGTGGATCGCACCGGCCGGGCTCTTGCGCAGGAAATTGATGGTCAGGCTGGCGGTCACCGCGTGGGCCTGGCCGGTGGCGCCGACCACCGCGGCATACATGGCCAGATCGGCCAGTCCCATCAGCATCGGACCGGCAACGATGCCGCCAAGCCGCTGGTGGCTGTCGCGCGCGGGCAGCACGGCCCGCGCGGTGCCGCGGCCGATGTGCCGGACCTCGATGCCGAGCAGGAGCGAAAAAGGGTGCTGCTCGGCCAGCAGCAGCCGGAAGTCGGCCAGGCTGATCAGTGGCGCATCCGAGTCGGCGCAGGGCAGGGTCGTGGCGGTCATTGTTGTTCCAGCGCGAGGCAGTAATGATCCAGCAGCACATCGGCCTGCTGGCCCAGTGATTTCAGGCGGCGGGTGTGCAGCAGCAGCAACAGCCCGATCAGGTATGTGAAGACATTCATCTGTTCGACCCGCACCCGCTCGGCCGCCCAGGCCTTGGTGCGGGCCAGGGCCTCGCCCAGCACGTCGACGCATTGCCGCAACCGGTCGTTGAGCTGCTCGTCCAGGTCGCGGCCGAGCCCGCGCGGGCCCGCACCCTGGAACAGATACAGCCCGAGCGAGAAGTCGGTACGGCGCTTGGCGTAGTAGCCGAAAAAAGCCTGGATGGTCCGGCGCGCCGCCGTGGCGCAAGCGCTGGCGGCGGTCGCGTCCAGCAGGTGGGCATGCAGGCGCTGCAGGGATTCGTCCAGCAGGGCGCCATAAAGCGCCTCCTTGCCCGCGAACCAGGGATAGATCGCGCCCGTCGTGCAGCCGGCTTCCTTGGCAATGGCGCGCAGGCTGGTCTGCTCCAGGCCGTCGCGTTCGAATACGCGCTGGGCGGCGTCCAGGATCAGTTGCCGCCGCAGGGCGGTCAGGCGTTCGTTGCGGTCGGTGCGCGGCGTGCTGGTGGTCATTGAAGAATATCCGGGTGTTCTTGAATAATATCGACGCTTTATTTAAATAACAATGTTATCCAGAGACGCGGAGGAGGGCGGCTGCGCTTGCGCCTGGCGGTGCCGCCACCGGCTTGGCGGGAGCTTGGGATCGGTCTGAAAACGGAGCCTAAAGAAACCTCGGATCAGTTCAATAAATATTAGGGCCAGGGCTGAAAGTCGCATGGATACGTGGTCATTGGTAAAAAGCAGGGTTAGCCCTAGGCGGAGTTGGTCTGATGTTGCAATATCCCAACAGGCCTGTCGCAAACCTGCACTTTTCTGGTGTCGACCATAGCCAGTCCCCCCGATTTTTGATGCAATAGCGTCAACTTCCCTTCGCGGAGTTAGGGGGGCGGCAGGCTGGTTTGCTGGATTGCTGCTCTTGTCACTCAAATCAACGGAGATTTCTTAAATGAAAAAGACTCTGCTCGCTGCCGCCCTGCTCGCCGGTTTTGCCGGTGTCGCCCAGGCAGAAACGTCTGTCACCCTGTACGGCATCATCGACACGGGCCTCGGCTACAACAAGATCAGCGGCGGTACCGACGCTCAGAACGGCAGCAAGTTCGGCATGATCAACGGCGTGCAAAACGGTTCGCGCTGGGGTCTGCGTGGTTCGGAAGATCTGGGTGACGGCCTGCGCGCTGTTTTCCAACTGGAATCGGGTTTCGACTCGGGTAACGGCAAGTCGGCCCAAGGCGGTCGTCTGTTCGGCCGTCAAGCCACGATCGGTCTGGCCAGCGACAGCTGGGGCCAAGTGGACTTCGGTCGTCAAACCAACATCGCCTCGAAGTACTTCGGTTCGATCGATCCGTTCGGTGCTGGTTTCGGTCAAGCCAACATCGGTCTGGGCCTGAGCGCCGCGAACACCGTCCGCTACGACAACATGGTCATGTACCAGACCCCGTCGTTCAGCGGCTTCCAGTTCGGCATTGGCTACTCGTTCAGCGCTGACGACACCAAGGACGGCGCTGCTCAGTTCAACGCTGACGGCACGCTCAAGAGCAACCCGAACCAAACCGGCTTCCGCACCGCCGACAACACCCGCGCCATCACGACCGGCCTGCGTTACGTCAACGGCCCGCTGAACGTCGCCCTGGCCTATGACCAGCTGAACGCCTCGAACAAGCTGGCCCAGGGCCAGGTTGACGCCACCCCGCGTCAATACTCCATCGGCGGTTCGTACGACTTCGAAGTCGTGAAGCTGGCTCTGGCCTACGCTCGCACGACCGACGGCTGGTTCGGTAGCCAAGATACCAAGACTTCGGCTGGCTCGATCGGCTTCGGCACCAACGCCTTCGCTGATGGTTTCAAGGCCAACTCGTACATGGTCGGTCTGTCGGCCCCCATCGGCGGCGCCAGCAAGTTGTTCGGTTCGTGGCAGCGTGTGTCCGCGTCGAACGACAAGCTGACCGGCGACGACGCCACGATGAACGTGTTCAGCCTGGGCTACACCTACGACCTGTCCAAGCGTACCAACCTGTACGCCTACGGTTCGTATGCCAAGAACTACGCGTTCCTGGATGGCGTCAAGTCGAGCGCCGTCGGCGTCGGCCTGCGTCACCGCTTCTAATCGACAGCAGGACGCGAGTCCTGCCTCGATTATCGCGTGTGCATGAGCGGGCTGCGGTCCGCTCATATGAAGCCACCCTCCGGGGTGGCTTTTTTATTTGGGTTGGGCTTGTCGGGGTGGGGTGATGGGTGTTTTAAAGTGTGCGCGGCGCGGCCGGACTTGGATTGCGGTATGCTGTCTGCGCCCCGTCAAAGACTGCGATTGTTCTACCGGAGAAATGCAGTCTTTCACCTGTTGTTCACGCTACAGAGTTCAGCCGGAAGTAACCGCGCGAATGCTACAATCCTAAGGTTTGCGCATTTGACGGACGCCTGAATGAACCTGCAACAGTATTTCCCCGTCCTGCTGTTTATCGTAGTGGCCACCCTTATCGGGTTCGCGCTTCTGACGGCCGGCTCCCTCCTTGGCCCGCGGCGTCCCTACGCCGAGAAGCTATCCCCCTATGAGTGCGGCTTCGAAGCGTTCGAAGACGCGCGCATGAAGTTTGACGTGCGCTACTACCTGGTGGCGATTCTGTTCATTCTTTTCGACCTGGAAATCGCGTTCCTGTTCCCGTGGGCCATCGCCCAGGGCACGGTTGGAATCGTCGGCTTCTGGACGGTCATGGTTTTCCTCGCCGTGTTGACCGTCGGCTTCATCTACGAATGGAAAAAGGGCGCGCTGGACTGGGAATGACCCGCCGGGTTATTTCATCACCGCACGCTATCAGAGACGAATATGGCTATAGACGGCATTCTCAAGCAAGGGTTCATCACAACCAGCGCCGACAAGTTCCTTAACTGGGCGAAAACCGGCTCCATGTGGCCCATGACCTTCGGCCTGGCCTGTTGCGCGGTCGAGATGATGCACGCGGGCGCGGCCCGCTACGACCTGGACCAGTTCGGCATCATCTTCCGCCCCAGCCCGCGCCAGTCCGACCTGATGATCGTGGCCGGCACGCTGTGCAACAAGATGGCGCCGGCGCTGCGCAAGGTCTACGACCAGATGCCCGAACCGCGTTGGGTGGTGTCGATGGGCTCCTGTGCCAACGGTGGCGGTTACTACCACTACTCGTATTCCGTGGTGCGCGGCTGCGATCGCATCGTACCGGTAGACGTCTACGTGCCGGGCTGCCCGCCTACGGCCGAGGCGCTGGTCTACGGCTTGCTGCAGATGCAGAACAAGATCCGTCTGACCAACACGATTGCGCGCTGAGTTTGCGCTCCGGTCCGTGGCCGCCGCAAATGCCGCCGCAGGATCCCGCGAAACAGCGTATCGGTTCACCTAAGCGTACAAGATGATGACCAGGCTCGAAACCCTGAAAAACAATTTGCAGACCACCCTCGGTGCGGATATCGCGCTGACCGAGGCGCTGGGCGAGCTGACGCTCGAAGTGCCCGCGGAACAATGGTTCTCCGTCTGCAACAAGCTGCGCACCGAAGCCGGCCTGCGCTTTGAAATCTGTATCGACCTCTGTGGCGTCGACTACCTCACCTGGGGCAACGGCACGCGCCAACTGCCCGAGGAAGCCAACGCCAAGGTGCATCGCGCGCGTTTCGCCGTGGTCGCGCACCTGCTGTCGGTCGAGAACAACTGGCGCCTGCGCGTGCGCACCTGGGCGCCCGATGACGAATTCCCGATGGTCGCCTCGCTGATGGAATGCTGGCCGGCCGTGGGCTGGTTCGAGCGCGAGGCGTTCGACCTGTACGGCATCGTCTTCGAAGGCCACCCGGACCTGCGCCGCATCCTGACCGACTACGGCTTCATCGGCCACCCGTTCCGCAAGGACTTCCCGCTCTCCGGCACCGTCGAAATGCGCTACGACCCGGAACAGAAGCGCGTCATTTACCAGCCCGTCACGATCGACCCGCGCGAGATCACGCCGCGCGTGGTGCGCGAAGACACCTACGGCTTGGGACGTTGAATCATGGCAGAAATCAAGAACTACACGCTCAACTTCGGCCCGCAGCACCCGGCCGCCCACGGCGTGCTGCGCCTGGTGCTCGAGCTGGACGGCGAAGTCATCCAGCGCGCCGACCCGCACATCGGCCTGCTGCACCGCGCCACCGAAAAGCTGGCCGAGCACAAGACCTACATCCAGGCGCTGCCCTACATGGACCGCCTGGACTACGTGTCCATGATGTGCAACGAGCACGCCTACGTCATGGCCATCGAGAAGCTGCTGGGCGTCGAAGCCCCGTTGCGCGCGCAGTACATCCGCGTGATGTTCGATGAAATCACGCGCCTCTTGAACCACCTGATGTCGCTGGGTTCGCACGCGCTGGACGTGGGCGCCATGGCGGTGTTCCTGTACGCCTTCCGTGAACGCGAAGACCTGATGGACTGCTACGAAGCGGTCTCGGGCGCGCGCATGCACGCGGCCTACTATCGTCCGGGCGGCGTCTACCGCGACCTGCCGGACACCATGCCGCAGTACGGCGAGACCAGCAAGTATCGCGGCGAGAAGGAAGTGCGCGTCATGAACGACGCGCGCTCGGGCTCGCTGCTGGACTTCATCGAAGACTTCACCAACCGCTTCCCCGCCTGCGTCGACGAGTACGAAACCCTGCTCACCGACAACCGCATCTGGAAGCAGCGCCTGGTCGGCATCGGCGTGGTCGATCCCGACCGTGCCAAGGCGCTGGGCTTCACCGGCCCGATGCTGCGTGGCTCGGGCGTGGCCTGGGACCTGCGCAAGATGCAGCCCTACGAAGTCTACGACCTGCTCGATTTCGACATCCCCGTCGGCGTCAACGGCGACTGCTACGACCGCTACCTGGTCCGCATCGCCGAAATGCGCGAGAGCAACCGCATCATCCGCCAGTGCGTGGAATGGCTGCGCAACAACCCGGGCCCGGTCATGATCGAGAACCACAAGATCGCCCCGCCCAAGCGCACCGCCATGAAGACCAACATGGAAGAGCTGATCCACCACTTCAAGCTCTTCACCGAAGGTTTCCACGTGCCCCCGGGTGAAGCGTTCGCCTCGGTGGAGCACCCCAAGGGCGAGTTCGGCATCTACCTGGTGTCGGACGGCGCCAACAAGCCGTACCGCCTGAAGATTCGGGCGCCCGGCTTCGCCCACCTGCAATCGCTGGACGAAATGTCGCGCGGTCACATGATCGCCGACGCCGTCACCATCATTGGTACGCAGGACATCGTTTTCGGCGAGATCGATCGCTGATCCGCCCAGAACCGTCACGAGCACGCCCGCATAACCCGGATTCAAACTATGCTGCTTTCCGAACAGGCCTACCAGAAAATCGACCGAGAACTCGCCAAGTTCCCGGCCGACCAGCGGCAGTCCGCCATCATGGCCTCTCTTGCCATCGCGCAGGAAGAGAAGGGCTGGTTGGCTACCGACATCATCGAAGATGTGGCCAACTACATCGGCGTCCCGCCCATCGCGGTGCAGGAAGTCGCCACCTTCTACAACATGTTCGACGTCAAGCCCGTCGGCAAGACCAAGATCGCGGTCTGCACCAACCTGCCCTGTGCCTTGCGCGACGGCGAACGCGCCGGCGACTACCTCAAGCGCAAGCTGGGCGTGGACTACCGCGAAACCACCGCTGACGGCCAGTTCACCCTGGTCGAGGGCGAGTGCATGGGCGCCTGCGGCGATTCCCCCGTGCTGATCGTGAACAACAAGCATATGTGCGTGCGCATGACCGAAGAGAAGCTGGACGCGCTGGTCGCGGCCCTCAAGGCGCAAGGAGAGTCGGCATGAACGCGCCCGACATCTACAAGCAGTTCGCGCAGGGCCTGGAGCCCAACCCGCTGAACGACCTGTCCAATTCGATGTGCCTGCACGGCCGTCACATCAAGCCGCAGATCATGGCCGACGTCGACGGCGCCAACTGGCGCCTGGCCGACTACGTCAAGCGCGGTGGCTACGAAGCCCTGCGCAAGATCCTCACCACCGGCATGAAGCCGGAAGACGTCATCGCCGAAGTCAAGGCGTCGGGCCTGCGCGGCCGTGGCGGCGCGGGCTTCCCGACCGGCCTGAAGTGGAGCTTCATGCCGCGCGCCTTCCCGGGCCAGAAGTACCTCGTCTGCAACTCGGACGAAGGCGAACCCGGCACGTTCAAGGATCGCGACATCCTGCGCTTCAACCCGCACATCGTGATCGAAGGCATGGCGATCGCCGCCTACGCGATGGGCATCAGCGTAGGCTACAACTACATCCACGGTGAAATCTTCGAAGTCTACGAGCGCTTCGAAGAAGCCCTGGAGGAGGCGCGCGCCGCCGGCTTCCTGGGCGACAAGATCCTGGGTTCGGAATTCAACTTCCAGCTGCACGCGTTCCACGGCTACGGCGCCTACATCTGTGGCGAGGAAACCGCGCTGCTGGAATCGCTGGAAGGCAAGAAGGGCCAGCCGCGCTTCAAGCCGCCGTTCCCGGCCAGCTTCGGCCTGTACGGCAAGCCCACCACCATCAACAACACCGAAACCTTCGCGGCGGTGCCCTGGATCATCCGCAACAGCGGCCAGGCCTACCTCGAAGTTGGCAAGCCCAACAACGGCGGCACCAAGCTGTTCTCGATCACCGGCGACGTCGAGCGTCCCGGCAACTACGAGATCCCGCTGGGCACCCCGTTCTCGACCCTGCTGGAACTGGCGGGCGGCATGCGCGGCGGCAAGAAGCTCAAGGCCGTGATCCCCGGCGGTTCGAGCGCCCCGGTGCTGCCGGCCGACATCATGATGGAAACCACGATGGACTACGACGCCATCGCCAAGGCGGGTTCCATGCTGGGTTCGGGCGCCGTGATCGTCATGGACGAGACGCGCTGCATGGTCAAGTCGCTGCTGCGCCTGTCGTATTTCTATTTCGAGGAAAGCTGCGGCCAGTGCACGCCGTGCCGCGAAGGCACCGGCTGGCTGTACCGCATGGTGCATCGCATCGAAAACGGCCACGGCCGTCCGGAAGATCTGGACATGCTGGACAACGTGGCCGGCAACATCATGGGCCGCACCATCTGCGCCCTGGGTGATGCCGCCGCCATGCCCGTGCGTGGCTTCCTCAAGCATTTTCGCGACGAATTCGCGCACCACATCGAGCACAAGTCGTGTGTGGTTCCGCAATATCTGTAGGTCTCAGGAACAGCAATGGTTGAACTAACCGTCGACGGCAATACGGTAGAAGTGCCCGAGGGCAGCATGGTGATGCATGCGGCCCAGAAAGTCGGGCTTTACGTGCCGCATTTCTGCTACCACAAGAAACTGTCCATCGCGGCCAACTGCCGCATGTGCCTGGTCGAAGTGGAAAAGGCGCCCAAGGCGCTGCCCGCCTGCGCCACCCCCGTGACGAACGGCATGGTCGTGCACACCTGCTCCGAGAAGGCTCGCGCCGCTCAGAAGTCGGTGATGGAATTCTTGCTCATCAATCACCCGCTCGACTGCCCGATCTGCGATCAGGGCGGCGAATGCCAGCTGCAGGACCTGGCCGTGGGCTACGGCGGCTCTTCCTCGCGTTACCAGGAAGAAAAGCGCGTGGTGTTCCACAAGGACCTGGGCCCGCTGGTTTCCGCCGAGGAAATGAGCCGCTGCATCCACTGCACCCGCTGCGTGCGCTTCGGCCAGGAAATCGCCGGCGTCATGGAACTGGGCATGCTGGGCCGTGGCGAGCACTCCGAGATCACCTCGTTCGTGGGCCGCTCGATCGAGTCCGAACTGTCGGGCAACATGATCGACATCTGTCCGGTGGGCGCGCTGACCTCCAAGCCCTTCCGCTACAGCGCCCGCACCTGGGAACTGGCCCGTCGCCGTTCGGTCAGCCCGCACGACAGCCTGGGCGCCAACCTGGTGGTCCAGGTCAAGGGCGACCGCGTGATGCGCGTGGTGCCGTTCGAGGACGAAGCCATCAACGAATGCTGGATCAGCGACCGCGACCGCTTCTCGTACGAAGGCCTGAACAGCGAAGACCGCCTGGCCGCCCCGATGATCAAGGGCGCCGACGGCAAGTGGCAGGAAGCCTCCTGGGCCGACGCCCTGGCCGCCGTGGCCCAAGGCCTGTCGCGCGTGCGTGACAGCTTCGGCGCCGGCCAGATCGGCGCCCTGGCGTCCGAATACGCCACCACCGAGGAATACGCGCTGCTGGGCCGCCTGGTCCGCGCGCTGGGTTCCGAGAACATCGATTTCCGCCTGCGCCAGACCGACCCGGCCTTCGACGCCGCGCTGACCGGCGCGCCGTGGCTGGGCATGCCGATCGCCGAACTCGACAACCTGGACCGCGTCCTGGTGGTCGGCTCGTTCCTGCGCAAGGACCACCCGCTGATGGCCCAGCGCCTGCGCCAGGCCGCCAAGCGCGGCACGCAGATCCTGATGGTCGACAGCGCCGCCGACGATCCCCTGATGCCGGTCGCCGGCCGCCTCACCGTGGCCCCGTCCGAGCTGCCGCGCGCCCTGGCCGAAGTGGCCGTGGCCCTGGCGCAAGCCAAGCAAGCCGCGGTGCCGGCCGAGTTCGCCTCGGTCACGCCGGGCGAGAACGCCAAGATCATCGCCGCCAGCCTGGCATCGGGTGCCAACACCGCCGTGCTGATGGGCAACCTGGCCGTGGCCAGCGCCCAGGCCTCGACCCTGGCCGCCAACGGCCGCGCCGTGGCCGATCTGGCCGGCGGCAAGTTCGGTTTCCTGACCTCCGGCGGCAACACCGTCGGCGGCTACCTGGCCGGCGCCATCCCGGGCAAGGGCGGCAAGAACGCCGCCGCCATGCTGGCCGAGCCGCTCAAGGCCTACGTGGTGCTGCACGCCGAGCCGCTGCTGGACGCTGACAACGGCCAGCAGGCCATCGCCGCGCTGCGCGGCGCGCAGTTCGCCGTGGCCCTGACGCCTTACCGTTCGGCCGCGGCCGAATGGGCCGACGTCATGCTGCCGGTGGCGCCGTTCACCGAAACCTCGGGCACGTTCGTCAACGCCCAGGGCCTGGCCCAGAGCTTCAAGGGCACGGTCGCGCCGTTCGGCCAGACCCGTCCGGCCTGGAAGGTCCTGCGCGTGCTGGGCAACGTCCTGCACCTGGCCGGCTTCGATGACGAAACCTCCGAGTCCGTGCGCGACGCCGCGCTGGCCGGCGGCGTCGAAGGCCGCCTGTCCAACGACATCAAGGCCCCGCTGGGCCTGGGCCAGCCCCTGACCGGGCTGGAACGCGTTGCCGACGTGCCGATCTACCGTACCGACGCCATGGTGCGCCGCTCGGAGCCGCTGCAGGCCGCGCCGGCCTCGAAGCTGCCCGCCGCGCGCATGAACGGCAACACGCTCACCAGCCTCGGCCTGACCGCCGGCGTCAAGGTGCGCGTGACGGGCGGGCAGGGCGCTGTCGAACTCGAAACCGTGCAGGACGACGCCGTGGCCGATCGCGCCGTGCGCATCGCCGCAGCCTTTGAAAATACCGCAGCCCTGGGTGGCGCATTTGGTCAACTCAGCGTGGAGCGTGCCTGATGGAATGGCTCAATGTTCTTGAAAGCCAGGGAACGGCATTGCTGGGCCCGACGGTCTGGATGGTCCTCTGGACCCTCATCAAGATCGTGGTCATCGCCGTGCCCATCATCCTGTGCGTCGCCTACCTGACGTACTGGGAGCGCAAGATGATCGGCGCCATGCACGTGCGCATGGGCCCGAACCGCGTCGGTTTCAAGGGGCTGCTGCAGCCGTTCGCCGACGTGTTCAAGCTGCTGACCAAGGAAGTCGTGGTCCCCAGCCAGGCCAACAAGGTGCTGTTCGTCGTGGCCCCCGTGGTCACGCTGATGCCGGCGCTGGCCGCCTGGGCGGTGGTGCCGTTCGGCCCCGACGTGGTCCTGGCCAACGTCAACGCCGGCCTGCTGTACATCATGGCCATCACGTCGATCGGCGTGTACGGCGTGATCGTCGCCGGCTGGGCCTCGAACTCGAAGTACGCGTTCTTGGGCGCGCTACGCGCCTCGGCCCAGATGCTGTCGTATGAACTGGCCATCGGCTTCGTGCTGGTGACGGTGCTGCTGGTGTCCGGCAGCCTGAACATGTCCGAGATCGTGCATGTGCAGAACCGCGGCTGGTTCGCCGACAAGGGCCTGACGTTCCTGTCCTGGAACTGGCTGCCGCTCTTGCCGCTGTTCGTGATCTACGTGATCTCGGCCGTGGCCGAAACCAACCGCCACCCGTTCGACGTGGTGGAAGGCGAATCGGAAATCGTGGCCGGCCACATGGTCGAATACTCGGGCATGGCCTTCGCGCTGTTCTTCCTGGGCGAATACGCCAACATGATCCTGCTGTCGTGCATGGCGTCGATCATGTTCCTGGGCGGTTGGGCTTCGCCGATCGACATCGCGCCGCTGACCTGGATCCCGGGTTGGATCTGGCTCGGTCTCAAGACGTTCGTCGTGGTTTCGTTGTTCGTATGGTTCCGTGCGTCGTTCCCGCGTTACCGCTACGACCAGATCATGCGTTTGGGCTGGAAGATCTTCATCCCGCTGACCGGTGTTTGGCTGGTCATTGTGGCGATCTGGATGCAGACGCCCTGGAACATTTGGCGCTAAGCCGCCAGGCAGAGGCAGGATATGGAAGCGATCAAAGATTTCTTCGGCAGCTTGATGCTGGCCGAACTGCTCAAGGGCATGCGCCTGACGGGCAAGTATTTCTTCAAGCGCAAGGTCACCTTGCGCTACCCGCAGGAAAAGACGCCGACCTCGGCGCGTTTCCGCGGCCTGCACGCGCTGCGTCGCTACCCCAACGGGGAAGAGCGCTGCATCGCGTGCAAACTGTGTGAAGCCGTGTGCCCCGCGCTGGCCATCACCATCGAGTCGGACCAGCGTGACGACGGCACCCGCCGCACCACGCGCTACGACATCGACCTGACCAAGTGCATTTTCTGCGGCTTCTGTGAGGAAAGCTGCCCCGTGGACTCGATCGTGGAAACGCACATCCACGAATACCACGGCGAAAAGCGCGGCGACCTGTATTTCACCAAAGACATGCTGCTCGCCGTGGGCGACCGCTACGAAGCCGAAATCGCCCGCCGCCGGGCCGAAGACGCTCCCTACCGTTGAGCCCAGGGTCCTGATCCATGACTTTTACCACTGTCCTGTTTTACATACTGGCCGCCGTGCTGGTGATCGCGGCGTTCCGCGTGATCACCGCGCGCAGCCCGGTCACCGCCGTCCTGCACCTGATCCTGGCGTTCGCCAACGCGGCCATGCTGTGGATGCTGCTGGGCGCCGAGTTCCTCGCGCTGCTGCTGGTGCTGGTGTACGTGGGCGCCGTGATGGTGCTGTTCCTGTTCGTCGTCATGATGCTGGACATCCGCATGGATGCCCTGCGCCAAGGCATGAAGACCTACCTGCCGCTGGGCCTGGTGATCGGCCTGGTGATGGTGCTGGAAATGGCCTTCGTGCTGGGGTCGACCTGGTACGGCTCGGGCCCGCAAGCCCCGGTCGCCGGCGACTACAACAACGCCCGCGCCCTCGGTGAAGCGATGTACACGCACTACATCTACGCCATCGAAGTCGGCGCCGCGCTGCTGCTGGTCGGCATGGTCGCCGCCATCGCGCTGACCCTGCGCCGCCGCCGCGATGTCAAGTACAACGACCCGGTCGCCGCCGTCCGCGTGCGCTCGAAGGACCGCTTCCGCATGGTGAGCATGCCCGCCCAGAGCGAGCGCGCCCAGGCTCAGAACGGCACCGCCGCGCCCGCCGCGCCCCAAGGAGAAAAACAATGACGCTGACGCTGGCCCATTACCTGATCCTGGGGGCGATCCTGTTCGCCATCGGGATCTTCGGCATCTTCCTGAACCGCCGCAACCTGATCATCCTGCTGATGTCCATCGAGCTGGTGCTCCTGGCCGTCAACATGAACTTCGTGGCGTTCTCCAGCTGGTTCGGCGACACCGCCGGCCAGGTGTTCGTGTTCTTCATCCTGACCGTGGCCGCCGCCGAAGCGGCGATCGGCCTGGCTATCCTGGTGCTGCTGTTCCGCAACCTGAACACGATCAACGTTGACGAACTCGATCGCCTGAAGGGCTGACGGGGTATTGGAAGAAAATGTCTAGCTCACCCAATCTCTACCTGCTCATCGCGCTGGCGCCGCTGGCCGGAGCAATCCTCGCGGGCCTTTTCGGCACCGGGTTCCTGGGCCGTCCGATCGGCCGCCGCGCCTCGCACGTCATCACCATCCTGGGCGTGCTCATCTCCGCCATCGGTTCGGTGGTGGTGCTGGGCGACGTGCTCAACGGCCTGCGCTTTGATGGCGCGGTCTACACCTGGAGCCTGATCGGCCAGACCAAGCTGGAAATCGGCTTCCTGATCGATCCGCTGTCGGCCATGATGATGGTCGTGGTGACCTCGGTGTCGCTGATGGTGCACATCTACACCATCGGCTACATGGCCGACGACCCCGGTTACCAGCGCTTCTTCTCGTACATCTCGCTGTTCACGTTCTCCATGCTGATGCTGGTGATGTCGAACAACATGGTGCAGCTGTTCTTCGGCTGGGAAGCCGTGGGTCTGGTGTCGTACCTGCTGATCGGTTTCTGGTATACCCGCCCGACCGCGATCTTCGCCAACATGAAGGCGTTCCTGATCAACCGCGTCGGCGACTTCGGTTTCGTCCTCGGCATCGGCCTGCTGTTCGCCTACGCCGGCACCATGCACTACGGTGAAGTGTTCGCCCAGGCAGACAAGCTGTCCAAGCTGACGCTGCCCGGTTCGGACTGGATGCTGCTGACCGTGGCCTGCATCTGCCTGTTCATCGGCGCCATGGGCAAGTCGGCGCAGGTGCCCCTGCACGCCTGGCTGCCCGACTCGATGGAAGGCCCGACCCCGATCTCCGCGCTGATCCACGCCGCCACCATGGTGACGGCCGGCATCTTCATGGTCGCGCGCTTCTCGCCGCTGTTCGAGCTGTCGGACACCGCGCTGTCGTTCATCATCGTGATCGGCGCCATCGGCGCGCTGTTCCTGGGCATCCTGGGCATCATCCAGAACGACATCAAGCGCGTGGTGGCGTATTCGACGCTGTCGCAGCTGGGCTACATGACCGTCGCGCTGGGCGCCTCGGCCTACTCGGTGGCGATCTTCCACCTGATGACGCACGCGTTCTTCAAGGCGCTGCTGTTCCTGGGCGCGGGCTCGGTCATCATCGGCATGCATCACGACCAGGACATCCGCAACATGGGCGGCCTGCGCAAGTACATGCCCATCACCTGGATCACCTTCCTCTTGGGCACGCTGGCCCTGGTCGGCACGCCGTTCTTCTCGGGTTTCTACTCGAAGGAACACATCATCGAAGCGGCCGGCGCCGCCCACGTCTGGGGCGCCAGCTTCGCCTACTACGCCACGCTGATCGGCGTGTTCGTGACCTCGCTGTACTCGTTCCGCGTGTACTTCCTGGTTTTCCATGGCAAGGAACGCTTCGACACCAGCGACCACGGTCATGGCCACGGCCACGACGCGCACGGCCATGACGACCACGGTCACGACGACCACGGTCACGACGACCATGGCCACGGCCACCACGGCGGCAAGCCGCACGAGTCGCCCTGGGTCGTGACCCTGCCGCTGATCCTGCTGGCGATTCCGTCGGTGCTGATCGGCGCCTGGGCGGTGGATCCGATGCTGTTCGGCAAGTTCTTCAACGGCGTGATCACGGTGCTGCCGCAGCATCCGGCCATGCACGAACTGCACGAAGAATGGCACGGCTGGGTCGCCTTCGGCCTGCACGCCTTCCAGACCCTGCCGTTCTGGCTGGTCGTGGCCGGCGCGGTCATCGCCTGGTACTGCTATCTGATCAACCCGAAGGTCCCGGCCGCGATCAAGTCGAGCCTGTCGGGCGTGAACAAGGTGCTTGAGAACAAGTACTACGTCGACTGGGTCAACGAGCAGATCATCGCCCGCGGCCTGCGCTGCCTGGGCCGTGGCCTGTGGCAGACCGGCGACCGCGGCATCATCGACGGCCTGCTGATCAACGGCAGCGCCCGCGTGGTGGGCTGGGTGTCGGCGATCAGCCGCCACCTGCAGTCCGGCTTCATCTATCACTACGCGTTCGCGATGATCATCGGCATCATGGCGCTGGTGACTTTCTTTGTGCTGATTCCCCAATGATGGCAAGCGAGATGGCATCCAACACTTTCCCCTGGCTCACGCTTGCGATCTTTGTCCCGATCGTATTCGGCCTGCTGGTGCTGGCGGTGGGCCGTGACGACCGTCCCGGTCTGACGCGCGGCCTGTCGCTGGTCGGCTCGATCGCCGGCTTCCTCGTCACGATCCCGCTGTACACCGGGTTCGACTCCAAGACGGCTGCCATGCAGTTCGTCGAGAAGACCTCCTGGATCGAAGCCTTCAACGTCAACTACCACCTGGGCGTGGACGGCATTTCGCTGTGGTTCGTGCTTCTGACCGCGTTCATCACCATCATCGTGGTGCTGGCCGGCTGGGAAGTCATCACCAGCCGCGTGTCCCAGTACATGGCCGCCTTCCTGATCCTGTCGGGTCTGATGGTGGGCGTGTTCTGCGCGCTGGACGGCATGCTGTTCTACGTGTTCTTCGAAGCCACGCTGATCCCGATGTACATCATCATCGGCGTCTGGGGCGGACCGAACCGGGTGTACGCCGCCTTCAAGTTCTTCCTCTACACCCTGATGGGCTCGCTGCTGACGCTGGTGGCCTTCGTCTACCTGTGGAACGCCTCGGGCGGTTCGTTCGACATCCTGACCTGGCAGCAGACCAAGCTGGGCTACACCCCGCAGATCCTGATCTTCGTGGCGCTGCTGGCGGCGTTTGCCGTCAAGGTGCCGATGTGGCCGGTGCACACCTGGCTGCCGGACGCCCACGTCGAGGCGCCCACGGGCGGCTCCATCGTGCTGGCCGCGATCATGCTGAAGCTGGGCGCCTACGGTTTCCTGCGCTTCTCGCTGCCGATCGCGCCCGACGCCTCGCACAGCCTGGCCGGCCTGATGATCACGCTGTCGCTGATCGCCGTGATCTACATCGGCCTGGTCGCGATCGTGCAGGACGACATGAAGAAGCTGGTGGCCTATTCGTCGGTCGCCCACATGGGCTTCGTCACCCTGGGTTTCTTCATCTTCAACACGGCCGGCGTCGAAGGCGCCATTGTGCAGATGATCTCCCACGGCTTCGTCTCGGGCGCCATGTTCATGTGTATCGGCGTGCTCTATGACCGCATGCACTCGCGCCGCATCGCCGACTACGGCGGCGTGGTCAACGTGATGCCGCGCTTCGCCACGTTCTTCATCCTGTTCTCGATGGCCAACAGCGGCCTGCCGGCCACCAGCGGTTTCGTCGGCGAGTTCATGGTGATCATGGGCGCGGTCGAGCACAACTTCTGGATCGGCCTGCTGGCGGCCACCGCGCTGATCCTGGGCGCCTCGTATTCGCTGTGGATGGTCAAGCGCGTGGTCCTGGGCGACGTCGCCAACGACCACGTCCGCGAGCTGACCGATATCAACCGCCGCGAATTCGTGATTCTTGGCGTGATGGCGATCGCCGTGCTGTACATGGGGATCTATCCCAAGCCCTTCACCGACGTGATGCACGTGTCGGTCGAGGCCCTGCTGCAACACGTTGCCGTCTCGAAACTGTAAGACAAGACAATGATGCAATCCCAAATCGATTTCGCCCTGGCGACACCGGAAATCCTCCTGCTGGTTTTCGGCCTGGCTATCCTGCTCGTCGACGCGGTCAGCAATCACCCCGAGCGCAAGCCGACGTTCCTGCTGACCATGCTGGCGCTGGGCGTGCTGACCGTGGTGTCGGCGCTGCAGTGGAAGAACGGCGTCACGGGTTCGACCTTCAATGGCCTGTACGTCACCGACGAGCTGTCGCACCTGCTCAAGATCGCCTCGTATATCGCGGTGGCGGTGACGCTGGTCTACGGCCGCGTCTACGCCCAGCTGCGCGACATGATGCGCGGCGGCGAACTGTACGTGCTGACGCTGTTCGCCCTGCTGGGCCAGATGGTGATGATCTCGTCGGGCAACCTGATCTCGATCTACCTGGGCCTGGAGCTGATGTCGCTGGCGCTGTACGCGTTGATCGCGCTGCGTCGCGACAACGTCGTCGCCACCGAAGCCGCCATGAAGTACTTCGTGCTGGGCGCGCTGGCCTCGGGCTTCCTGCTGTACGGCATGTCGATGGTCTACGGCGCCACCGGTCATCTCGACCTGGCCGAAGTCTCCAAGGTCATCGCCGCCGGCAAGGCCGAGAAGCTGGCCCTGGTGTTCGGCATCGTGTTCCTGGTTTCGGGCCTGGCGTTCAAGCTCGGCGCCGTGCCGTTCCACATGTGGGTGCCGGACGTCTACCAGGGTTCGCCGACCGCGGTCACGCTGATCCTGGGCGGCGCGCCCAAGCTGGCGGCCTTCGCCATCACGCTGCGCCTGCTGGTCGACGGCCTGCACGGTCTGGCGGCCGACTGGCAGCCGATGCTGATGATCCTGGCGGTGCTGTCGCTGGCGATCGGCAACCTGACCGCCATCGCGCAGACCAACTTCAAGCGCATGCTGGCCTACTCGACCATCTCGCACATGGGCTTCGTGCTGCTGGGCTTGATGTCGGGCTCGGTGGCCGGCAAGCCGGAACTGGCCTCGGCCGCCTACGGCGCCTCGCTGTTCTACATGCTGACCTACGTGCTGACCACGCTGGCCAGCTTTGGCATCGTGCTGCTGCTGTCGCGCCAGGGCTTCGAGTGCGAGCAGATCGACGACCTGAAGGGCCTGAACCGCCGCAGCCCGTGGCATGCCGCCATCGTGCTGCTGCTGATGTTCTCGCTGGCCGGCATTCCGCCGCTGGTGGGCTTCTACGCCAAGCTGGCGGTGCTGCAGGCGCTGGTCAGCGCCGGCCACGTCACGCTGGCCGTGATCGCGGTGGTGTTCTCGCTGATCGGCGCGTTCTACTACCTGCGCGTGGTCAAGGTCGTGTACTTCGACGAGCCGGCGGCCGATGCCGCCCCGATGTCGGCCACTTGCGGCCAACGCGGCGTGCTGTCGGTCAACGGCCTGCTGATCCTGGTGCTGGGCCTGTTGCCCGGCGGCCTGATGGCCCTGTGCGTGCAGGCCATCCGCAGCTCGCTCAGCCTGTAAGCCTGTCGGGCCATGAACCAGACCCTGGCGGTATGGCTCCTGATCGCGCTGGCCCTGGTCAGCGCGAACCTGCCCTTCCTGACGGAGCGCGTGTTCGCCGTGCTGCCGTGGAAGCGGGGCGGGGCGGATGCCGTCAAGCCGTTCTGGCTGCGCCTGGTCGAGGTGCTGGTGTTCTATATGATCGTCGGCGCGCTCGGTTTCGCCTTCGAGTCCGTGCTGGGCAACCGCTTCTCGCAGACCTGGGAGTTCTACGCCATCACGCTGAGCCTGTACCTGGTGCTGGCCTATCCCGGTTTCGTGTACCGCTATCTGTTCAAGAGGCATCCGCGGCTGCGGACATGAGCGATTCGCCCGCTAGCACAATCCACGCAGACGCCCCGCCCGGGGCGTTTTTCTTTGGCGCCAACGTTACCGTCGAATACGGCTTTCGTGGTGAATTCCCATCAGGTTCGCGCGCTTCCGCGTGACCACGTCCTATTTCCCCCTGCAACCGGAGTTGGCTCCATTTTCCAGTCCAGAATCGCAGCCTGTCATAAACGAGAATGGTTTCCATTCGTGTATTGGAGAGATGGGTCGTGAGACTGGAAGATTCGTACGCGTTGAATACATTGGCCGGTTCGTTGGCCGCGGCCGTCGCGGTACCCGCGCTGTTCATCAGTCCCTATGCGATGGCGCAGTCCGGTGCGAACGGTGTCACCCAATTGGCGCCGGTCCAGGTCGAGGGCGAGGATTCGCCCTATCAACCGGACAGCGCGCAGTCACCGAAGATGACCGCGCCCCTGCTGGACACGCCTCGCTCGGTGCAAGTGGTACCCAAACAGGTCATGTCCGATCAGGCGGCGAGCTCCCTCCAGGATGTGCTGCAGAACTCGCCGGGCATTACCTTCGCCGCTGGCGAAGGCGGACGCGCGGGCGGCGACCTGCCCATCATCCGAGGTCAGAACGCCGCCAGCAGCTTGTTCCTCGATGGGGTGCGCGACGTCAGCATGCAGGCGCGCGACACCTTCAACCTGGAGCAGGTCGAGATCATCAAGGGGCCCGATTCGGTCTATGCCGGCCGCGGCGGCGCGGGTGGCAGCATCAATATGGTCAGCAAGGCCCCCAAGGCCAAGGATGCCATCGAGGCTACCGGCCAGATCGGCACCGATCGCAACTACCGAGCAACCATCGACAGCAACTGGCGATTGGGCGAAAAATCGGCTTTCCGCTTGAACGTCATGGGCGCCAAAGGCGACGTGCCGGGCCGCGACAAGGCGGTGAATTTCGAGCGGTGGGGCGTGGCGCCGTCACTGACGCTGGGCATGGGCACGCCGACCCGCATCACGCTCAGTTACTACCACTACCAGAATGACAGCATGCCGGATTATTCCATTCCGTACGACCCTCAAGTGGGTCTGCCGGTCACGGAGACTCTCGGCATCAGCCGCAAGAACTTCTACGGCCTGGCCGGGCGCGATTTCATGAAGACTCGCGATGATTTGGCCACTCTCGACTTCCAGCACGATTTTTCCGACAGGCTCAAGTTGCGCAACGTGCTGCGATATGGCCATGAAACCGCCGATTATCTCGCCACGCAGCCCAATCTCACGCTGGCAAATCTCCCCACGGGAGTGGTGGACAGGCCGGCATATGGCAGGTACTTCGTCACCAAGGCATTCACCAACCAGACCGACTTGAGCGGCGAGTTCAATACTGGCGGGATCAATCACGCGTTCGACCTGGGTTTCGAATACAGTACCGTCAAACAAACCATGGCGCGGAACAACGACCAGGTTCTGGTATCGGATGGGGTCACGGCATGCCCGGACACGCTGGCGCACACCTCGTTGCGTAACCCCGATCCGAACGTGCCCTACCCTTGCCGCACCGCCCGCGGTTTGCCGGCTCCTTATGCCACCGACACGATGGCGCTGTATGCCTTCGACACCATCAAGTTCGGCGCGCAATGGCAGGCCAGTGCGGGCCTGCGCTGGGATAACTACCGCACCAGCGGCCGGCCCTCGGCAACGGAACACTACAGCCGCACAGACAATCTGCTGAACTACCAGTTGGGCCTGGTCTACAAGCCCGTACCGGAAGGCACGATCTATGCAACTTACGGTACGGCGTCCACGCCGTCCGCTGTCGCCGGCACCACGGCATCCGACATCTTGAGGAGAGGCCGAGATGAGGCCGCGGGTCCGGAAAAGAGCCGTTCGGTGGAGGCTGGCGTCAAATGGCAGATGTTCGGCGAACGCCTGACGCTCTCGGGCGCGGTGTTCCAGGATACGCGTAGGAACACCAACGTCGAGGTGTTGCCGAACGAGTACGAACAGGTCGGCCAGACACGTGTGCGTGGACTCGAGCTGGGTTTCTCGGGGGCCATCACGCCGGCCTGGAACGTCTATGGTGGCTATATCTTCATGGACAGCAAGCTGATCCGTGGCGGCCGCCGAGACATTGGCGCTGTGGGGCAGGACCTGCCGAATACGCCGCGCAACGCGTTCAGCCTGTGGTCTTCCTACAAAGTTCTGCCCCAACTGACGCTGGGCGGCGGCGCCTACTATGTCGCCAAGGCGTATGGCAATGCGGATGCGAGCTTCGATGCCAACGGGGCGCCCAGGGCGCGCTGGGTGCCGTCGTATTGGCGCTTCGACGCGATGGCGAAATACAGCGTGAATCCCAGTCTGTCGGTGCAACTCAACGTGCTGAACCTGTTCGATCGGACCTTCTACACGCGGGCCCGGCCGAGTAACCACGCCGCGCTCGGCACGGGCAGGGCGGCGCTGCTGTCGGTGAGAATGCGCTACTGATCGACGCTGGCAGACAGGAAAGCCACCTTCGCGGTGGCTTTCCGGGGTGCCGCGGCTGTGCGGCGATCAGCCTTCGAACCAGTTCAGCACGCCGTCCAGGCCGGAAACATTCAGCGCGTAGCGCGTCTGCTGCCGCACCAGCGGCTTGGCGTGGTAGGCCACCGGGAAGCCGGCGGCGCCCAGCATCTTCAGGTCGTTGGCGCCGTCGCCCATGGCGATGACCTGTTCCTTGGTGGCGCCGTGGGTGCGGGCGAACTCGCGCAGGTAGACGGCCTTGGCGTCGGCGTCCAGGATGTCGCCCAGCACGCGGCCAGTCAGCACGCCGTTGTCGATTTCCAGCGTGTTGGCGTGGGCGCTGTCCAGCTTCAGGCGTTCGCGCAGGCGGTCGGTAAAGAAGGTGAAGCCGCCGGACACCAGCAGCACCTTGATGCCAGCCGCCTGGGCGGTGGTGATCAGCCGTTCGGCGCCCGGGTTCAGGCGCAGCTTCTCGGTGTAGACCTGTTCCAGCGCTTCGGCCGGCACGTCCTGGAGCAGCGCCACGCGGCGGCGCAGGCTTTCGGCGAAGTCCTTGATCTCGCCGCGCATCGCGGCCTCGGTGATCTCCGAGACCTTGTCCTTGACGCCGGCCACGCCGGCGATTTCGTCGATGCACTCGATGTTGATGAGCGTCGAGTCCATGTCCATGGCCAGCACCTTGCAGTGCGACAGCTTCAGGCCGGCTGGCACGAAGGCGGTGTCGACGCCATGGCGCTCGGCCCAGGCCACCACGTCGGCGCGGGTGGCGTCGTCGTGCTGCACGTCGAGCAGGCGGGCGGCGGTGGCGCTGATGCGGGCCACGCCTTGCGCCTGCGCCAGGGCGGCGAGCTGTTCGGCGTGTTCGACCGTCAGGCCGGGGGATTGGACGACGAGGTGGTGGATAGTCATAAAAGTGAGAAGGTCGGATCGGGTTACTTCAAGGCGCGCAGCACGGCGCGCACGGCATCGGCGCGGGCGGCGATCTGCGCGGCCTTGATCTCAACCCGCAATTTATCCTGTCCTGCGAGTTTGATGTGGCGTTGGCGCTGCACCAGTTCGATGATCTTGGCGGGATCGACGCTGGTCTTGGGGCCAAACTGCAGCAGCGCCTGGCTTTCGCTGGCGTCGATTTTGACGATGCCCAGCGGTTGCGCGGCCAGGCGCAGGCGGTGCGTGGTCAGCAGCGTTTGCGCTGCTTCGGGCAGCTTGCCGAAGCGGTCGATCAGTTCCTCCTGGATCTGGATCAGGTCGTCCTCGTCGGCGGCGTGGGCCAGGCGCTTGTAGACGCTCAGGCGCGCGTGCACGTCGGCGCAGTAGTCGGACGGCAGCAGCGCCGGCGCATGCAGGTTGACCTCGCAGGCCAGGTTGAAGGGGGCGTCCAGGTCCGGCTCCTCGCCGGCGCGCAGGGCGCGCACCGCTTCGTTCAGCATCTCGTTGTACATCGAGAAGCCGACTTCCTGGATATTGCCGGACTGCGAATCGCCCAGCACTTCGCCGGTGCCGCGGATCTCCAGGTCGTGCATGGCCAGGTAGAAGCCCGAACCCAGTTCCTCCATGGCCTGGATCGCCTCCAGCCGCTTCTTGGCGTTGCTGGTGATGGCGTCTTCGCCCGGCGTCAGCAGGTAGGCATAGGCCTGGTGGTGCGAGCGGCCGACGCGGCCGCGCAACTGGTGCAGCTGCGCCAGGCCGAAACGGTCGGCGCGGTGGATCACGATGGTGTTGGCGCTGGGCACGTCGATGCCGGTTTCGATGATGGTGGTGCACAACAGCACGTTGTAGCGCTGCTGGTAGAAGCCCTTCATCACCTGTTCCAGGTCGCGCTCGGGCATCTGGCCGTGGGCCACCGCGATGCGGGCCTCGGGCACCAGCTCTTCGAGGCGCGCGCGGCGGTTGTGGATGGTCTCGACCTCGTTGTGCAGGAAGTAGCACTGGCCGCCGCGCTTGAGTTCGCGCAGCAGCGCCTCGCGCAGCGTGCTGCCGTCCTCGCGCCGCACGAAGGTCTTGATTGCCAGGCGCTTTTGCGGCGCGGTGGCGATGACCGAGAAATCGCGGATGCCTTCGAGCGACATGCCGAGCGTGCGCGGGATCGGCGTGGCCGTCAGCGTCAGCACGTCGACCTCGGCGCGCAGCGCCTTGAGCGCCTCCTTCTGGCGCACGCCGAAGCGGTGTTCCTCGTCGATGATGACCAGCCCGAGGCGCTTGAACTTCACGTCCTTGGACAGGATCTTGTGGGTGCCGATGACGATGTCGACACGGCCGTCGTTGATGCCCTCGATGGCCGCGGACACTTCCTTGGCCGAGCGGAAACGCGACAGTTCCACCACCCGCACCGGCCAGTCGGCGAAGCGGTCGGAGAAAGTCTGCGCGTGCTGTTCGGCCAGCAGCGTGGTGGGGCAGAGCAGGGCGACCTGCTTGCCGTTGGCCACCGCCAGGAACGCGGCGCGCAGCGCCACCTCGGTCTTGCCGAAGCCGACGTCGCCGCACACCAGGCGGTCCATCGGCCGGCCCGAGGTCATGTCGGCGATCACGGCCTCGATGGCGGCGGCCTGGTCGGCGGTCTCCTCGAAGCCGAAGCCTTCGGCGAAGGCCTGGTAGTCGTTGAGCGGCAGGTTGAAGGCGAAGCCCTCGCGCGCGGCGCGCTGGGCGTACAGCGCCAGCAGTTCCGCGGCGGTGTCGCGCACCTGCTTGGCGGCCTTGCGGCGCGCCTTGTCCCACTGGCCCGAGCCGAGCTGGTGCAGCGGCGCGGCTTCCGGATCGGCGCCGCTGTAGCGGGCGATCACGTGCAATTGCGACACCGGCACATACAGCGTGCTGCCGTTGGCGTACTCGAGATGCAGGAACTCCATCTCGCCTTCGCCCATGTCCATGTTGACCAAGCCGTGGTAGCGGCCGATGCCATGCTGCGCGTGCACCACCGGGTCGCCGGCGCGCAGTTCGGACAGGTCGCGCACCATCGCTTCGACGTTGCTGGCACGCTCCTGGTCGCGCTTGCCGCGCCGCCCGGTGCTGGCCAGCCCCGGATAGAGGTCGTTCTCGGTCAGGAAGGCCAGGTTGGCCTGCGGCAACTCGAAGCCGGTGGCCAGGGGCGCGGCGACGATGCCGAAGTGGGCGTCTGAAGCCAGGAAGGCTTCGATGCTGTCCGGCTGCGCGTCGGGGGTGACGCCGAACTCGTTCAGCATCTGCACCAGCGTCTCGCGGCGGCCGGCCGAGTCGGCGCACAGCAGCACACGGCCTTGCGGCTTGCCGACATGCGTGCGCAACTTGGCGATCGGGTCTTCGGCGCGGCGCGCCACGCTCACGTCTGGCGCGGCGCGGAAGTCGGGATGGGGCTGGCCCGCGGCCAGCGCCAGGCGGCGGAAATCCTTAAGGCGGGCGTACAGCGTCTGCTCATCCAGGAACAGCGCCGACGGCGGCAGCACCGGACGCTCGCGGTCGCTTTTCAGGAAGCCGTAGCGGCTGCCGGTGTCCTGGTGAAAGCGCATCATGGCGTCGTCGATGTCGCCGACGGTGACGGTGATGGCGTTGTCGGCCAGGTAGTCGAACAGCGTCGCGGTCTCGTCGAAGAACAGCGGCAGGTAGTACTCGACCCCGGCAAAGGGGATGCCGTTGCCGATGTCCTTGTAGGGCAGGGCGCGCGACGGGTCGCCTTCGAACACTTCGCGGAAACGCGCGCGGAAGCGGTTGCGCGAGTCCTCGTCCATGGGAAATTCGCGGCCCGGCAGCAGTTGCACTTCGCGCACCGGATACAGGCTGCGCTGGGTGTCGACGTCGAAGCTGCGAATGGTCTCGATCTCGTCGTCGAACAGGTCCAGCCGGTAAGGCAGCGCCGATCCCATCGGGAACAGGTCGATCAGGCCGCCGCGCAGACAGAACTCGCCGGGCGCGGTGACCTGCGTGACGTGGTTGTAGTTGGCCAGCGTCAATTGCGCGCGCAGCGCCGCCTCGTTGAGCTTGTCCTTCTGTTTGAAGGAAAAGGTGTAGGCGGCCAGGAACGACGGTGGCGCCAACCGGTACAGCGCCGTGGTGACCGGCACCGTCAGCACGTCCACCGTCTTCATCATCAACGAATGCAGGGTGTGCAGGCGCTCGGAGATCAGGTCCTGGTGCGGCGAGAAGGCGTCGTACGGCAGCGTTTCCCAGTCGGGCAGCTGGCGCACGCGCAGGCCGGGCGCGAACAGCGCGATTTCCTCGGCCAGGCGCTGGGCTTCCAGCGGCTCGGCGGTCAGCACCACCAGCGGCGCGCCGGCCTGCCGCGCCAGGTCGGCCAGCAGCCAGGCGTCGCCCGAGCCGGGTGGCCGGGGTTGCGCATAGCGCGTGCCGGGCTTGAGCGCGGCGAGAGTGGGGGCGGTCGCGGGGACGGGCGGCGCTGCCGTGGCGGAGGAGGTGGGAGCGGGCATCAGGCTGGGAGCAGGCATCAAGCGGAAGATTATAAAATCACCGCACCATGTCTGACTCAATCATCGCAATCGTTCCCGCCGCCGGCGTCGGCGCCCGCGCCAGCCATCCCGGCGTCGAGAGCGTGCCCAAGCAATACCGTCCGTTGGCCGGACAGCCCATGCTGCGCCACGCCGTGGCCGCGCTGCTCGCCGACGACCGCGTGTCGCAGGTGCGGGTGGCGGTGACGCCGGGCGACGGCTGGATCGACCAGGCCGTGGCCGGCCTGCCACGCACCGTGTGGCGGGCCTGCGGCGGCGCCACGCGCGCCGACACCGTGGCCGGCGCCCTGGCCGAGAGCGGCGTGGCAGACGATACCTGGGTGCTGGTGCATGACGCGGCCCGTCCCGGCCTGCCGGCGGCGGCCCTGGCGCGCCTGATCGACGCCTGCCTCGCCGACGCGGTCGGCGGTTTGCTGGCGCTGCCCGTGGCCGATACCGTCAAGGCCGGCCGCGAGCGGGTCGAGCGCACCCTGGACCGCAACGGCCTGTGGCTCGCGCAGACGCCGCAGATGTTCCGCGCCGGCGTGCTGCGCGATGCGCTCACAGCCGCCGCGGTCAACGGCGTCGCCGTCACCGACGAGGCCTCGGCGATCGAGGCCGCGGGCTTTGCGCCCCTGCTGGTGCCCGGCGCCATGCGCAATTTCAAGGTGACCTGGCCGGACGATTTCGAACTGATGGAAAAATGGCTATGAATATTCCTTTCCGTGTCGGACAGGGCTTTGACGTGCATGCGCTGGTCGAGGGCCGGCCGCTGATCATCGGCGGCGTGACCATTCCGCACAGCCACGGCCTGCTGGGCCATTCGGATGCCGACGTGCTGCTGCACGCCATCACTGACGCGCTGCTGGGCGCGGCCGGCCTGGGCGACATCGGCCGCCATTTTCCCGATACCGACCCGGCTTTCAAGGGCGCCGACAGCCGCGTGCTGTTGCGCGAGGCGATGGCGCGCGTGCGCCAGGCAGGGTGGGCGCCGGTCAACATCGATGCCACCGTGCATGCGCAGGCTCCCAAGATCGGCCCGCACGCGCCGGCCATGGTGAGAAACATCGCCGCCGATACCGGTCTGGCCGAGACCGAGGTCAACATCAAGGCCAAGACCAACGAAGGCCTGGGCTACCTGGGCCGCAAGGAAGGCATTTGCGCCACGGTGGTGGCGTTGCTGGCGCGCGCCTGAAAAGTGGCCAACCGGCCTGCCGGTATCGATGGCGCGGTATTCTCCGCGCCATTTTTTTGCGTGTCGATGTTGTTTTCGGCGCGCGGATACATGTCCATAACAAATTAACAAACCGCAAAACAGGGCGGGAACCGCGCGGCTGCTGCGGTTGAGCGGGGTTCCCGCGTCCTTTGGCCCGCGGGGGCCGAAAACACCGGTGTTTTCGTCTTGCAGGTGAATTTGAACTGGAATATTCTGCCGCTACTTAACGCCTGGATAATAGGGACACTAAGATGCATGTACGTGGCGCTGCCTTGTTGGCTCTCGTCGCCGTTGCTTCGCCTGCACATGCAGAATTCGAGCAGCAGCTCGGCCCGCTCTCGGGCAGCGTCCGCACGCAGATGTTGCAAGGCTGGACCGCCGGTGTCGAGGATGGTTGGTTCACGCTGCGCAACAAGACCTTGGCCGGCAGCGAGCAGACGCTTTACCTGAATGTCGGGCAGCCGCCGGAGACCGGCCGCATCACCGACGTGAATGTGGTCCTGAATTCAAAGAATCCCAAGGCATCTATCGGCCTGGCGCTGACCAACCGCGCGCGCAAGGGCTTGTGCCTGCTGGAGCTCACGGCCGCCAAGCAGACCATCCTGTTTTGTCTGGACGGCGATAAGCGCCGCGATATCGCCAATGTGGCCAATGTGGCCAAGCTGGATGGCTCCGACCGCATCAAGGTGGTCGAGGTGCCGGGCGCGGCCCGTTTCATCGTCAATGGCCAGAAGATCGGCGACATCGAGAACGAACCCGCGTTGGGTTCCGAACTCGGCATCATGGCCTACGACGTCGGTACCTTCGGTATCGCCGACTTCGCCATCAATTCGAACATCGCTCCCGCCCAAGGTGGCAAGCCGGCCCAGGGCGGCGGAGCGCCGCCATCGCAACCGCGCGCGCCCCAGGCCGCGCCGGATTCAGGCAGCAACAGCGGCTTGCCGGGCGCGGGCCCGTACCCGCGCTTCGGCGGCGATTCGCTGCGCATCGTGGCGGTCTACATCGGCATCATGCGCAGCATCTTCATGCATGAGTTCGGCCACGCGCTGATCGGCGAACTGGAGCTGCCGTCGACCGGCGCGGAGGAAGACGCGGTCGATATCTATTCGGCGCTGCAGATCGTCGAGCCGACCATGTATCCGTCGAGCGACAAGGACACCAATGCCATGGCCCAGGGCGCGGCCAAATACGCGGCCCTGCAGTGGTACTACAGCGGCAAGCTGGCCGAGGCCAAGGGGGCCGGCAATTCGCCCTGGCAAGACGAACACACAGGCGACCTCAAGCGCTTTCGCAACATGCTGTGCATCATGTATGGCGGCAATCCGGGGGTGTTCGCCTCGCTGGTCGACCAGGTGGGGTTCGAGGATCGTACCAAGGCGCGTTGCGCCGATGAGTTCACCAAGCAGAACCGGGCCTGGCGCCGCATCCTGGCGCCGCATACCCGCGTCGGCGCCTGGTCGCCCGACGGCCAGCAGCCGGCGAACGCGCCCGGCGCGCCGGTGAACGTGACGTTCGAGCCGTCGTCGCGGCGCATCGGCAATCTGTTCGCCAATAACCTGTCCGAAGCCATTGCCAACAACATCAAGCTGCTGGGCCAGACCTACGTCCTGCCGCGGCCGGTGAACGTGGTCTTCAAGGATTGCGGCAAGCTCAACGCCTGGTACAGCCCGCGCGAAGGCTCGATCACGATGTGCTATGAGCTGATCGAGAACATCGCGGTGATGATTTCCGATATCGAAATGGGCACCGTCGGCGGCGAACCCAAGCAGGGCGGGGCGGCCCCGCGACAGGCGCCGCCGCAGCAGCCCCGCCAGCAGGCGCCCGCCGGCCAGCCGCAACGCGCGCCCAGCGGCGGTTTCGACGAACTGCGCGATAGCGGCGTGCCGCCGACGACGCTACTGTTCTCGGCCCCCTACAAAGGCCCGACGCCGAACAGCCATCCGCGCGCCAAGGTGGTCACCACCAAGGACGTGGTGGCCTTGCTGACCGACGAGAAGAACAAGAATTTCCTGGTGATCGACACCAGCGGCCTGCGCGAAACCATCCCCGGCGCCTTCCCGCTGAGCGATGCCGGCTCGGACGGCAGCATCACCGACCAGATGCAGGAGGCGTTCGATGGCTGGCTGCACAAGAAGACCGGTACCGAAAAAGAGCACAACGTGCCCCTGATCATCGTCGGCGCCGGCATGAACGACCGCTCCTCGTACAACGCGGCGCTGCGCGCCGGCATGATGGGCTGGCCCGTTTACTGGTATCGCGGCGGTATGGAGGCATGGGTGGCCAACGGCCTGCCGACCAACCCCGTCAAATCCCAGGGGCAATAGCGAAGGCGGGGCGGCAGGGATCGCCTTCCGTAAAAAAGCCCGCTTGCGTGAGCAAGCGGGCTTTGTTCATGGCCCCGCGGCAGGGGCCGGTCGCGGCGGGCTTACTTGCCCTGGGCGGCCAGCGCCAGGGCGGCGGCGTTGACCACCGAGGCGATGCGGCCGGCGTCGCGCAACTGTTCCGTCGACAGGCCATCCTTCTTCAGGTTCTCGTAGTGCGAGGCCACGCAGAAGTGGCACTTGCCGATGATGGAGGCCACCAGGGCGAACAGTTCGAAGCGCTTCTTTTCCACGCCGCCATGGGTGGCGTAGGCATTCATGCGCAATTGCGCAGGCAGGCTTTTCAACTGGGCATCGCCGGTCATTTCGACGTACGGGTACCAGGTGTTGTTCATGCCCATGAGCGCCGAAGCGGTCAGCGCGGCATTGGCGTCGGCTTCCGACAGGCCGCTCTTGAAGGCTTCGACCAGCGCCGGGCTGCGCGCGGCGTAGGCGGCCGACAGGGCGGCGCCGACGGCGTCTTCCGGGGCGAGGGTCGAGCGGGCGATCACGGCGTCCAGATTCAGGCGGATGTCCTTGGCCCAATCCGGCAGTTGTTCCTTAATGGTCGTCAGAAATTCCATAGTTTTTACCTATAATCTAGCGCAGTTAAAGCCCGGCGAAGGACCTGTGGACAGGTCCCCGGCCGGGCTGGAAATTACAGCGTGGCGCCGCCAACCGTACGGTTGCACGGGCACAGCTCGTCGGTTTGCAGGCCGTCGAGCAGACGCAGGACTTCTTCCGGGTTACGGCCGACGTTCAGGTTGTTCACCGAAACGTGCTGGATGGTGTTGTCCGGGTCGACGATGAAGGTGGCGCGCAGGGCAACGCCAGCACCCTTCTCGCGCACGCCCAGCTGGTCGATCAGGGCGCCAGTGGTGTCGCCGAATTGGTAGTGACCCAGCTTGTTCAGGTCCGGGTGCTCACGGCGCCAGGCCAGCTTGACGAATTCGTTGTCGCTCGAGCCACCCAGCAGGACGGCGTCGCGGTCTTCGAAATCCTTGGCCAGCTTGTTGAAGCCGACGATTTCGGTCGGGCACACGAACGTGAAGTCCTTGGGGTAGAAGTAGATCACCTTCCACTTGCCGGGGAACGAGCTCTCGGTGATGTCTTCGAAAGCCGAGACGCCGTTTTCTTCGTGCTGGTTGAAGCCGGGCTTGACGCCGGTAACCTTGAAGGGCTCGAGTTTGTCGCCAACAGTTTTCATGTTTACTCCCAGTAGTTGTTGGTGGAATTAAGGCGGTGCCTCAATCCATAAATTCTACGCTATGGATTATCGTTGTCTAATTGATAATTCCTAAACTTCGCTTTGGGCAACTCTATGCGGGCGGTCAGTCCGCCGCCCTCGCGCGGCAGCAAGCGCAGGGCGCCGCCGACGTGCTTGAGCAGGCGCTCGACGATCGCCAGGCCCAGGCCGGCGCCGCTGACGCCAGTGCGGGCAGCCTCTCCCCGGGAAAAGGGACGCAGCAGCCGGTCGACGTCCTCGGGGGCGATGCCGGGGCCGCGGTCGGATACCTCGATGACGATCATGCCGCCCTCGGCTTGCAATGTCATGACCAGGTGGGCCATGCCGTCGGGCGAGCGGCCGTAGCGGCGCGCGTTCTCGATCAGGTTGCTGACGATGCGCTTCAGGTCCAGCGCCGTGATGCGGGCGCGCAGGCCGGGTTCCAGGGTGGCGTCAAGTTCGCCTCCCAGCGACGCCGTGTGGCTGCGCTCGCGTTCATACAGTTCGGCCAGTACCGCGGAAATGTCGGTCGCCAGTTGCGGCAGGGTGCCGGCGGGCCGGGCGTACTCCATCAACTGCCCGATACTGTGGTCGATCTGGCCGAGGTCCTCGTCGATGGCCTGGCGCGCGTCTTCCGACACGCCGCTCAGCTCGATTTCCAGGCGCATGCGCGCCAGCGGCGTTCGCAGGTCATGGGAAATGCCCGCCAGCATCAGCTCGCGGTCGGCCTCGGCCTGCCGCAGATCCTTGGCCATGCGGTTGAACGAGGCGTTCAGGTCGCGGATTTCCAGCGGGCCCTGCTCGGGCAGGGGCGCCGGGGTCTCGCCGCGCGACAGCACCTGGGCCGCGCGCGCCAACCGCGACAGCGGCCGGTTGACGAAACCGACGCTGACCGCCGCGCCCACCAGGGACAGCAGTAGCGCCGTGGCGCCCCATCCCAGCCATTCGATGCCGCCGGTCAGTCCGATTTGCTCGCGTTCGAACACCAGCCAATATAGGTCTTTCTCGATCTGGAAACTGACCCAGAAGCCCGGCACCTGGTTCACGCCCCAGGCGATCTGGGTTTCCGGGCCGAAGCGCGTGCGGATGTGCTGCGCCACGCGTTGCCAGTAATCGTCGTCGGGCAGGGCTTCGGCGAAGTCGGTGACTTCGCGCGGATAGACCTGGATGCCTTCATTGGTGGCCAGGTCGAGCAGGAGCTTGCTGCGTTCGCCGTTGTGCGAGTAGATCAGCGCGGTGCGCGTGATATTGACGGCCGTGATCACCCGCTGCGCCATCTGGTTGGCGCGCGGTCCCAGCTCCATGCTGAAGAAGACTTGTAGCCACGCCCCCAGGCTGACCAGCATCAGCGCGGCCAGCAGCAGGAACGTGCGGCCGAACAAGCCGAGCCGCAGACGTGAAGTCAGGTTCCTGAAGGTTCTGCGCAAGCGGGGCACGAAGCTGCGCTCCTGCCCGGGGCGGGCGTGTCGATCAACTACCACCGTCCGGTACAAACACGTATCCGAGGCCCCAGACGGTCTGGATGAATACGGGCTTGGACGGGTTCGGCTCGATCAGCTTGCGCAGGCGCGAGATCTGCACGTCGAGGCTGCGGTCGAAGGCTTCGTATTCGCGGCCGCGGGCCAGTTCCATGAGCTTGTCGCGCGACAGGGGAATCTTCGGATGGCGCGCAAACACCTTGAGCACCGAGAATTCGCCGGTGGTGATGGGCACTTGCTCGCCATTGCGGGTGAGGGTGCGGGTCGACAGGTTCAGCACGTAGGGGCCGAAGGCGATCGATTCGTTTTCCTGGCTGGGAGCGCCGGGATGTTCCTCGGTGCCGCGACGGCGCAGGATCGCATTGATCCGGGCCAGCAGCTCACGGGGATTGAAAGGCTTGGACAGGTAGTCGTCCGCGCCCATCTCCAGGCCGACGATGCGGTCGATTTCCTCCGCCTTGGCCGTCAGCATGATGATGGGGGTATTGTCGTGGCCACCGCGCAGCCTGCGACAGATGGACAGGCCATCCTCGCCAGGCAGCATCAGATCCAGCACGAGCAGGTCGAAATGCTCACGTTGCCAGAGTTTGCCCATCTCTTTGGCGTCTTCGGCAACGAAAACGTTGAATCCCTGCTCGGACAGATACCGGCGCAGCAGATCGCGCAAGCGCGGATCATCGTCGACGACGAGGATTTTTCGGGTGGGGGTGGTGTTTTGCGTGTTCATGGCCGGAAATGTAACAGTGACGAGAACCAGCGGCTAGTGGGCGTTCACAAGATATTACACATTGCGAACCATGGTTGAAATCCCCCTTACATACGGGGGAACTGCCCCGGTATTTCGTACAATCTGCACCTATGGAACTAAACCTGCTGGCTCTGGAAACCTCTTCGTCGCGGTGCGGCGTGGCCCTTTTGCGCGCCTCCGAAGGAAGGCTGGAGGTCGCCGTGCGCGAACACGAGGGCTCCCAGGAGCACGCGGAACGCCTCTTGCCAATGGCCAACGAGCTGCTGGCCGAGGCCGGCCTGGCGCCCGGCGCCCTGCAGGCGGTGGCGTTCGGCCAGGGGCCGGGCGGCTTTACCGGCCTGCGCGTGGCCTGCGGCGTGGCCCAGGGCATGGCCATGGGCCTGGGCATCCCGGTGCTGCCGGTGGTTTCGCACCAGGCCGTGGCCGTCCAGGCGGGCGGCTCGCCGGACGAGGCCATCGTGGTGGCGCTGGACGCCCGCATGAATGAGGTCTATCTGGCGGTCTACCGCCAGGGCACCGGCCCCACGGGCGAGCCCGCCTGGGACACCCTGCAGGCTCCGCTGCTGATCGCGGCGGCCGAAGTGGCGCCCTGGACGGCCCATCATCTGCCCGCCTGGTCGCGCGCGGCCGGTCGCGCATTGACCCCGCTGCTGGCGGGCGATGCCTGGGACGCCTACGCCGCCGACATGCCCGTTGCCGCCGGCTGGCGCCGCGCCCTCCAGGCGCAGCGGCCCGAGGCGGCCAGTGTGGCGCGGCTGGCCCGCCAGGCCTGGCAGCGCGGCGAGGCCCTGCCGCCGGAGCAGGCCGCGCCTCTGTACGTACGCGACAAGGTCGCTTTCACCACCGCCGAGCGCCAACGTGGCGAGGGCGGCAACCCCAAGGCGCGCTCGAAGCTGGCGCCGCTGGTGCCGCAGGCGCTGACCGACGCCGACCTGGATGAGGTGGTGGCGCTGGAAGCCAATGTCCAGGCCTTTCCCTGGACCCGGGGCAATTTCGCCGATGCGCTGGCGGCGGGCTATGGCGCCTGGACGTTGCGGCGCGATGGCCGTCTGGCCGGGTTTTGTATCTTGATGTTTGCGCCCGACGTGGCCCATCTGCTGGTGATCGCCGTGACGCGCGACCTGCATCGCCAGGGGCTGGGCAGCCTGCTGCTGGACTGGTGCGAGCAGCAGGCGCGCGAGCGCAGCCTGGATGGCGTGCTGCTCGAGGTGCGCCCGTCCAATACCCCGGCGGTCGCTTTCTACAAGGCTCGCGGCTATCTGCAGATCGGCCTGCGGCGGGGCTATTATCCGGCCGAAAAGGGCGGGCGCGAGGACGCGCTGGTGATGCAGAAGCGCCTGGACGCGTCCGCCGTGGCCACGCCCCAGGGAGCGGCGGCGTGACGGCCCACCATTCCGCGCCGGCATCGGCCGCGCCCCGCGTCAATCCGCTGCAGCGCCTTTGGCTGCGCGAGCTGGGCATGGAGCGCCTGTGGCTGCGGCCCGCGCCCCAGCCGCAGGGCGCGCCCGCGGTCACGCCTCAAGTGCCTGTTTCCAAACAGGAATCCCCGGCTCCGGCGATGCCCGCCAGCGTCGGGCCGTCGCCGGCCCGTGATGCCGCTACGCCGTCGCCGGCCCCGGCGGTCCGCCCGGCTGGCCCCGGCCCGGCCCTGCGCAACGGCCCTCCGCCCAAGCCGGCGCCCAAGGCCGAGGTGTCCACCGATGCCGCCCCGGCGGCGATTCCGGTGGCCGAAGCGGTCAAGAACGCCACCCTGGACGAACTGCGCGAACAGGTGGTGGCATGTACCGCCTGCGGCCTGTGCGGCGGCCGTCGCCATGCCGTGTTCGGCCATGGCGGCCAGCCCACTCGCTGGCTGGTGGTGGGCGAGGCGCCGGGCGAACAGGAAGACCGGCAGGGCCAGCCCTTCGTCGGCCGCTCCGGGCAATTGCTGGATGCGATGCTGTCGGCGGTGGGCATGAGCCGCGAGCGAGATGTGTTCATCGCCAACGTCATCAAGTGCCGGCCGCCCGGCAACCGCAATCCCAAGCCCGAGGAAATCGCGGCTTGCAGCCCTTATCTGATGCGCCAGATCGCGCTGCTCAGGCCGGAGCGCATCCTGGTGCTGGGCCGGTTCGCGGCCCAGACGCTGCTGGGCACGGACGCGACCATCGGCAACCTGCGGGGCCGGGTGCACCAGATGAAGACTGAGGAAGGGCGCGAGATTCCGGTGATCGTAAGCTATCACCCGGCCTACCTGTTGCGCAGCCCGGTCGAAAAGGCGCGCGCCTGGCAAGACCTGAAGCTGGCGTCCCGCGAGTTGTAGGCCGCGGCGCGCCTCCCGGCGCCGCCGGCGCGGCCCGGCGGGGGCGGTCAGTGGGTGTGCGGGTCCAGCGCGTGGCCGTGGCCTTCCTGGCCGATCTGGTCGTGCAGCTCGGGGTTGGCGGCCAGGTTGCGCCGGCTCCAGCGCATGAACACCACCATCAGCACGGCCACCACGGTGCCGAAAATCACGATGATGATGTTGATCGGCAACTGCAGCCACAGCAGCAGGGTGTACATGGCCACCATCAGCAGGATGTTGAGCTGCTCGTTGAAGTTCTGCACCGCGATCGAATGGCCGGCCGACAGCAGTACGTGGCCGCGGTGCTGTAGCAGGGCGTTCATGGGCACCACGAAGAAGCCGGCCAGCCCGCCGGTGATCAGCAGCAGCAGGTAGACGCTCCAGGGCGAATAGACCATCGGCATCAGCAGCACCACCAGGCCCATCGCGGCCCCGACCGGCAGCACCGACAGGGCGCGGCGCAGCGGGATGCGGCCGGCCAGGATCGATCCCACCACCGTGCCCAGGGCGGCCACGCCCATCAGCATCGAGGCCTTGTCCAACTGGTAGCCCAGATGGCTGCGGCCCCATTCGATGACGATCAGTTGCAGCGTCGCGCCGGCGCCCCAGAACAGGGTGGTGACGGCCAGGGAGATCTGGCCCAGCTTGTCCTTCCAGAGCACGCGGACGTAGCCCCAGAAGGTGCGCACCAGCTTGACCGGGTTCTTCTGCTGCGGCGGATAGCGCACGTGGGTGTGCGGGATCAGCAGGTTGCACAGCGCCGCCAGCAGGTAGACGAAGGCGATGACCAGGATGGCGGCCTCGGCCGGCGTATGCACCAGCTTGCCGATGAAGGAATGCTGCAGCAGCGCGGTCGAGACAGTAGTGGAGATCAGCAAGCCGCCCAGCACGGTGCCCAGGATGATGGAGAAGACGGTCAGGCCCTCGATCCAGCTGTTGCCCTTGACCAGCATGGTGGGGGGCAGCATTTCCGTGACGATGCCATATTTTGCCGGCGAGTAGGCCGCCGCGCCGATGCCCACCACGCCGTAGGCGGCGCAGACCAGGTAGGTCTGGTATTGGGAGGCGATGCCGAGGCTGGCATACGAGAACATCAGCAGGCAGCCGGCGACCTTCAGGGCATTGGTCGAGAACATCACGCGGCCCTTGGGATAGGAGTCGGCGATGGCGCCGACGAACGCCGCCAGTACCACGTAGGCCAGGGCGAAGGACCATTTCATGATCGGGGCCAGCCAGTCGGGGCCGTGCAGTTCCTGGATCAGGGCGATCGCGGCGATGAACAGTGCGTTGTCCGCCAATGACGAGAAGGCCTGCGCGGCCATGACCAGATAGAAACCTCGTTTCAAGAATGTCCCCGTACTTTGACCTGAGCCCGGTCGGTCTGCATGAAAATTATGCGTCTTGCGAAAAAGTGTCAGCGAGTATAGCCCGTGGCGCGGGTAGGGCTATTCAGCATTTGCCCGCGGGTTGCGGCAGGTCATCCGGTGGGGCGCGAGGGGGAGGGCAGTCCCCGGCTTGACCGTTGTTCACGTTTGGGGACAGACTGCCTGCGGTATCATACGACCCATCCGCAAGCCGGCCCTCCGTGGGCCGGTTTGCAATGTGTGCGGCAGGTCCGTTAACGCCTTTCGTTCAACCCACCCCGTCGTCATCGTACTGTGCGTCTTACTCAGCTCAAACTCGCCGGCTTCAAGTCCTTCGTCGATCCCACCGTGATTCCCGTGCCCAGCCAACTGGTGGGCGTGGTGGGACCCAATGGCTGCGGCAAATCGAACATCATCGATGCGGTGCGCTGGGTGCTGGGCGAGGCCAAGGCCTCGGAGTTGCGCGGCGAGTCCATGCAGGACGTGATTTTCAACGGTTCAGGCAACCGCAAGCCGGCGGCCCGGGCGTCGGTCGAAATGGTATTCGACAACAGCGAAGGCCGCGCCGCGGGGCAATGGAGCACCTACGCCGAGATCGCCGTGCGCCGCGTGCTGACGCGCGACGGCACCAGCAGCTATTTCGTCAACAACCAGCAGGTCCGGCGCCGCGACATCCACGACATCTTCCTGGGCACCGGCCTGGGCGCGCGCGGCTACGCCATCATCGGCCAGGGCATGATCAACCGCCTGATCGAGGCGCGTCCCGAGGAACTGCGGGTGTTCCTGGAAGAGGCGGCCGGCGTGTCGCGCTATAAGGAGCGCCGCCGCGAAACTGAAAACCGCCTGTCCGACACGCGCGAGAACCTGACCCGGGTCGAAGACATCCTGCGCGAACTGAACAGCCAGTTGGAAAAGCTGGAGGCCCAGGCCGAGGTCGCCACCCGCTACCGCGAGCTGCAGGCCGACGGCGAAAAGAAGCAGCATGCGCTGTGGTTCCTGAAGGAAACCGGCGCGCGCGAAGAGCGCGCCCGCAAGGCGCAGGAAATGGCCCAGGCCCAGAACGAGCTGGAAGCCGCCATCGCCGGCCTGCGCGCAGGCGAGGCCGCGCTCGAATCGCGGCGCCAGGCCCATTACGCCGCCAGCGACGCGGTCCATACCGCCCAGGGCGCGCTGTACGAGGCCAACGCCCAGGTCAGCCGCCTGGAGGCCGAGATCCGCCACGTGGTGGACTCGCGCAATCGCCTGCAGGCGCGCCGCGACCAGTTGCAGCAGCAGATCGCCGAATGGACCAGCCAGCGCGAGCATTGCGCCGAACAGATCGCGCAGGCCGAAGAAGACCTGGCGGCTGGCGCGGCCCGCACCGAAGAGGCGCGCGCCACCGCCGAGGACGCCCAGGCCGCGTTGCCGGCGGTCGAGCAGCGCGTGCGCGAAGCCGCCGCCGGCCGTGACGAGATGCGCGCCGCGCTGGCCCGCGTGGAGCAGAACCTGGCCCTGGTGGCGCAGACCCAGCGCGATGCCGACCGCCAGATGCAGGCCCTGGAACAGCGCCGCGAGCGCTTGCAGCAGGAACTGCGCGAACTGCACAGCCCCGATCCGGAACGCCTGGAACAACTGGCCGGCGATCGCCTGGCCGGCGAAGACCAGCTCGAGCAGGCGCAGGAAGAACTGGCGGCCCTCGAAGGCAAGGTGCCGGATGCCGACGCCGAGCGCAGCCGGGCCCAGGCGGCCGCCCAGACCGATGCGCAGAATCTGGCGCGCCTGGAGGCACGCCTGTCGGCCCTGGTCAAGTTGCAAGATGACGTGCAGAAGCAGGGCGCGCTAGAGCCCTGGCTGGCCAAGCACGAGCTGGCGGGCCTGTCGCGCCTGTGGCAGAAGCTGCACATCGAACCGGGCTGGGAAACCGCCCTGGAGGCCGCCCTGCGCGAGCGCATGGCTTCCCTTGAAGTGCGCAGCCTGGATTGGGCCCGCGCGTTCTCCGAGGATCCGCCGCCCGCCCGCCTGGCCTTCTACCAATTGCCGGTCGCCGCTCCGGCCCCGGCGGCTCCCGCCGGACTGACGCCGCTGGCCAGCTTGCTGCGCATCACCGATCCCGACTTGCGCACGCTGCTCAATGACTGGCTGGCCGGCATCTACACCGCCACCGACCTGGCCCAGGCCCTGGCCACCCGCGCCACGCTGCCGGCCGGCGCCGCCTGCGTGGTCAAGGCCGGCCACCTGGTGGATGCGCACAGCGTGCGCTTCTACGCCCCGGATTCGGAACAGGCCGGCCTGCTGGCGCGCCAGCAGGAAATCGAGAACCTGCAGCGCGAGATCAAGGCCCAGCAACTGATCGCCGACCAGGCCCGCGCTGCCGTGGCGCGCGCTGAAGTGGCCTGGCAGCAGGTGAGCCAGGCGATCGCGCCGGCCCGCCAGCGTGTCGCCGAAGTGACCCGCCGGGTGCACGATATCCAGCTCGAGCATTCGCGCCTGCAGCAACAGGCCGAGCAGTCCGGCCAACACGCCGCGCGCCTGCGCCAGGACCTCGAAGAGATTTCGGCGCACGAGGAAGACCTGCGCGCCACCCGCGAAGAGGCCGAGGCCCGCTTCGAGGCGCTGGACGAAGAGCTGGCCGAGCATCAATCGCGATTCGCAGACGCCGAAATGGACGGCGAGACCCTGGCTGCCCAGGCCGAAGCCGCCCGCGCCCGCCTGCGCGAGCTCGAGCGCGCGGCCCAGGAAGCCGAGTTCGCCGAGCGCGGCATCCAGGTACGTATCACCGACCTGCAGCGCAACCAGCAACTGGCGGCCGACCAGAGCCAGCGCGGCAGTGTCGAACTCGAACAACTGATGGCCGATCTGGCCGATCTGGACGCCTCGGCGTCACAGGCTGGCCTGCAGGACGCCCTGGAAGTGCGTGCCGAGCGCGAAGAAGCGCTGGCGCGCGCGCGGCAGGAAATGGAAAACCTGGCGGCGCTGCTGCGCGGCGCCGACGAAGACCGCCTGCAGCAGGAGCGCACGCTCGAGCCGCGCCGTGCCCGCATCACCGAATTGCAATTGCAGGAACAGGCTGCGCGCCTGGCCGAGGAACAATTCACCGAGCAGCTCGATGCCCGCGAGGTCGACCGCGAGGCCCTGGCCCGGGACCTGGCCAACCAGCCCGACGAATGGCGCCGCGCCAACTGGCTGCAATCGGAAGTCACCCGCATCTCGCGCCAGATCGAGTCGCTAGGCTCGGTCAACCTGGCGGCGCTGGACGAACTGAACACTTCACGCGAGCGCAAGGGGTTCCTGGACGACCAGCATGCTGACCTGATGACCGCCATCGAAACCCTGGAAGACGCGATCCGCAAGATCGATCGCGAAACCCGCGACCTGCTGCAAGAGACCTTCAACGTCGTCAATGGCCACTTCGGCGAGCTGTTCCCCAAGCTGTTCGGCGGCGGCGAGGCCAAGCTGACCATGACCGGCGAGGAAATCCTCGATGCCGGTGTGCAGGTCATGGCGCAGCCCCCGGGCAAGCGCAACAGCACGATCCACCTGCTGTCGGGCGGCGAGAAGGCGCTGACGGCCACCGCGCTGGTGTTCGCGCTGTTCAAGCTGAATCCGGCGCCGTTCTGCCTGCTGGACGAGGTGGACGCGCCGCTGGACGACGCCAACACCGAACGCTACGCCAACCTGGTCGCCAACATGAGCGAGCAGACCCAGTTCCTGTTCATCTCGCACAACAAGATCGCAATGCAGATGGCCAAGCAACTGGTGGGCGTGACCATGCAAGAGCAGGGGGTTTCGCGTATCGTTGCGGTAGACATAGATTCGGCCGTCCAGATGATGGCCTCCGAAGCGGCATAAACCCAATATTCAGAACGGCGCCGGCTTCATGGCGCGGGATTTACACATGAGTGATTTGCAGATCGGGCTGATTGCCCTGGGCGTCTTGCTGATACTGCTGGTGCTGGGCTTCAACTGGTGGCAGGACCGCCGTGTCCGCCGCAAGATGCAAACCCATTTCCCCACCACCGAGCAGGACCCGCTGCTGGGGGCGGGCGCGGCGCCGGCCGCTGGCGCGCCCGCGCGCCGCGAGCCGGGCATGGGCGATACGCCCAAGGCGCACCCCGAGCAGGCCAGGCCGGTCGACCCGGGCAGCGATGCCGACGACGCCGAGGAACCCGACCCCGCCTGCGAAGTGGTCATCGAGGTCAATTTCGCCGAGCCGGTGCGCGGCGCCGATCTGTTGCCCTACCTGCAGAGCCTGCGCCAGGTGGGCCGCAAGCCCATGCGCGTGTTCGCCGAGACCGACCAGCGCCGCCACCGCGCGCGCGTGCATGCCGGCGAGTCGTATGCCTCGATGCAACTGGCCGTGTTGCTGGCCAACCGCAGCGGCCCGCTGACCGCCATCGAATGGTCGCAGGCCTGGGCCCGCGCCCAGGACATGGCCGAGCGCTTCGACGCTACCATCGAGGGCCCCGACCAGCAGGCGGTCCTGGAACAGGCCGCGCGCCTGGACGACACTTGCGCGGCCCTGGATACCCAGGTCGGCCTGACCCTGCTGCTGGGCACGGCCCAGCCGGCCGCCGAAGTGCTGAGCGTGGCCCGCGACACCGGCTTCGTCGCCGACGGCAGCCGTCTGGCCTGGCCAGCCGAAAACGGCGTGGCCCGATTCACGCTGGCGCGCGCCGATGGCGCCGCTTTCGACGCCGGCATGGGTGGCATCGAGCGCCTGTACCTGCTGCTGGACGTGCCCTGCAGCCCGGCCGACAGCCGCGCCTTCGGCCGCATGGTCGACGTGGGCCGTGAACTGGCGGGGCGCCTGCGCGCCGACCTGGTCGACGACCAGGGCAAACCGCTGGCCGAGGGCTCGGAAAGCGTCATCGACGAGCGCCTGCAAGTGTTGTTCGGCCAGCTCGAGCAGGCCGGCCTGCCCGCTGGCAGCGAACGGGCCCAGCGGGTGTTTGCATAATGAGCAAGGCCGGAGGGACCCCCGCGGCGGAAACCGCGGCGCGCCTGCGCGCGGAAATCGAGCAGCACAACGTCCGCTATTACGTCTACGACGATCCTTCCGTCTCGGATGCCGAATACGACCGCTTGATGCGCGAATTGCAGGATCTGGAGGCCGCGCATCCCGAACTGGTCACGCCCGAGTCGCCGACCCAGCGGGTGGGGGCGGCGCCGGTTGCGGCCTTCGGCAGCGTGCGCCATGCGGTGCCGATGCTGTCGCTGGGCAACGCCTTCGACGAAGAGGACGTGGTGGCGTTCGACCGCCGCGTTACCGACACGCTGCGCGGCGCCGGCCTGCTGGGCCCGGCGCAGCAGGCGGAATATTTCTGTGAACTGAAGCTCGACGGCCTGGCGATCAGCCTGCGCTACGAGGACGGCCGGCTGGTCCAGGCTGCCACGCGCGGCGACGGCCAGACCGGCGAGGACGTCACCTCCAACATCCGCACGATCAAGGCGATCCCGCTGCAACTGAGCGGCCCGGCGCCCAAGGTGCTGGAGGTGCGCGGCGAAGTGCTGATGAACCGCGCCGATTTCGAGAAACTCAACGCGGCCCAGGCCAAGCGCGACGAAAAGGTCTTCGTCAACCCGCGCAACGCCGCCGCTGGCAGCCTGCGCCAGCTCGACCCGCGCATCACCGCCAAGCGGCCGCTGCGCTTCTTCGCCTATGGCTGGGGCGAGGTGCACGGCCTGCCGGGCGCGCAGAGCGGGCTGTTCGACGAAGCGTCGGCCGGCGCTGCGGATGCCTCGACCCTGCCCGAGAAATCGCATGGCGCCATGCTCGACTGGCTGGCATCGCTGGGCCTGCCGGTGAATGTGAAGCACAACCACCGCGCCACCGGCGCCGAGGGGTTGATGGCGTTCTACGCCAAGGTGGGCGCCCTGCGGCCCGAACTGCCCTACGACATCGACGGCGTGGTCTACAAGGTGGACTCGCTGCCGGCGCAGAAGCTGCTGGGCTTCGTGGCGCGCGCGCCGCGTTTCGCGCTGGCGCACAAATTCCCGGCCGAAGAGGCCACCACCACGCTGCTGGACATCGAGGTGCAGGTCGGCCGTACCGGCGCCATCACCCCGGTCGCCCGGCTCAAGCCGGTGTTCGTGGGCGGCGTGACCGTCACCAACGCCACGCTGCACAACGAGGATGAAATCCGCCGCAAGGACGTGCGCATCGGCGACACGGTCATCGTGCGCCGCGCGGGCGACGTGATTCCGGAGGTCGTGAGCGCAGTGCTCGAAAAACGCCCCGTGGACGCGCGCGAGTTCGTCATGCCCAAGGCCTGCCCGGTCTGCGGCTCGGCGATCGAGCGCCTGGAAGATGAAACCATCGCCCGCTGCACCGGCGGCCTGTTCTGCGCGGCGCAGCGCAAGCAGACCTTGTTGCATGCCGCCAGCCGCAAGGCCCTGGATATCGAGGGCCTGGGCGAGAAACTGGTGGAGCAACTGGTGGACAGCGGCCGCGTCAAAACGCTGGCCGATCTGTTCAGCCTGCGCCCGCTCGAACTGGTCGGGCTCGATCGCATGGGCCAGAAGTCGGCCGACAACCTGGTCGAAGCCATCGATAAGGCGCGCGCGCCCGCGCTGGGGCGCTTGCTGTTTGCGCTTGGCATCCGCCACGTGGGCGAGACCACCGCGCGCGATGTCGCCCGGCATTTCGGCAGCATCGAAGCCACCATGGACGCCGATGAGGATGCGCTATCGTCGGTGCCGGACGTGGGACCGGTAGTGGCGGGCTCGATCCGCCGCTTTTTCGCCGAGCAGCACAATCGCGATGTGATCGAACAGCTCAAGGCGCAGGGCGTGCATCCGGTGGCCGAGGCCGTGCCCCAGGACACCACGCTGGCGGGCAAGACCTTCGTGCTGACCGGTACGCTGCCGAACTGGACGCGCGAGGAAGCCTCCATGCGCATCCAGGCCGCGGGCGGCAAGGTCAGCGGCTCGGTCTCCAAGAAAACCGCCTACCTGGTGGCCGGCGAGGACGCCGGCAGCAAACTCACCAAGGCCCAGGAACTGGGTGTCACGGTGCTGGACGAGGACGGCCTCAAGGAACTTCTGGGCACGTCCTGATCGCGCCTGGCTCGCGCCGCCCTGGCACTGTCGAACAGGCCGCCCGCCTTTGGTGCGCGGCCTTTGTTAATGTCGGAGCGGCGCCGGTTACCTCGCGGCCATTTGTTCAGACGAAAAAAAACTGCCCGCTCGGGGCGGGCAGTTTTCGTGGAAAGACGCAGGATTACTGGATCTTGGCCTTTTCGCGCAGTTGCTTCTGGTAGTCGGCCAGGGTTTGCTGGCGCAGCATTTCTTCCAGTTGCGTGCGGACCTGGTCCAGCGGCGGGAATTCGACCGGACGGGTGTCGTCGACCATGATGATGTGCCAGCCGAACTGGGTCTGGACCGGCTTGTCGACCAGTTGGCCCTTCTTGAGCTGGGTCACGGCCTGGGCGAACGGCTGGACGTAGTTGGTGGGAGGCGCCCAACCCAGGTCGCCACCCTTTTCGGCGCTGCCGGGGTCCTTCGAGTTCTTCTTGGCCAGTTCCTCGAACTTGCCCTTGTTGTTCTTGAGCTGTGCCAGCAGGTCGTTGGCGGTCTTTTCGTCTTCGACCAGGATGTGACGGACCTTGTATTCCATCTTGCCAGCCTGTTCCTTCTTGATCTTCTCGTATTCGGCCGTGACCTTGGCATCCGATACCGGGTGCTTGGCCAGGTAGTCGGCCATCAGGGCGCGCACGAGGATGCCTTGGCGGGCCAGTTCGATCTCGGTCTGGACGTCGGCCTGCTTGGCGATGCCGGCGGACTCGGCGGCCTGCACGAAGACCTGGCGGTTGATCATCTCTTGCTTGACCTGCTCGCGCAGTTGCGGCGAATCGGTGGCGCCCTGGCTGACCAGCAGCTTGACGAATTGATCCAGGCTCTTCTGCGGGATGGCCTTGCCATTGACGGTGGCGACGTTCTGGGCAAAAGCGGGCACGGCGATGACGCAGGCGGCGGCCAGCATGATGATGCGTTTCATGAATATCCTTTTACTTTCTATTTGGGAGCCTGGGCGTCGAGCGCAAGCGCATGAATCGGATAGGGGATCAAATCTTGCAAATGATGATACACCAGCCGATGTCGCGCCACGGGGTTCAGTCCTGCAAAACAGGACGCCACGATATGGACGCGATAATGGCCGGCGCCGTTTTTACTGCCTTCGTGACCGGCATGCAAATGCGAGTCGTCCTGGATGTCCAGGGAAACCGGTTCCAGGGCGGCCAGGCGCTCCCGGATAAGGGTGATGCGGTCGGTGCTCTCTGACATGGTGTCAATCGTAAAGTTCCGGCACGCGGCGCGCGCCGTGCAAGGGAGGGGGCGGGCGTCGGGGCCCGGCCGCGGGCGGGTCAGGGTTTGGGCGGGGCGCCGGGGCTGTCTTCGGCCTGGATGTGCTTGCCCAGCCAGATCGACTGGCCGATGACGAAGACGATCATCAGCCCCATCAGGCCGAAGGCCTTGAAACTGACCCATTGGGATTCGGTGAAGTGTCCCGAGAACGCCACGTACAGGTTGATCGCGCCGGCCAGCAGGAAGAAGGCGGCCCAGATAAGGTTGAGCCTGTCCCAGGCGGTATCCGGCAACTGGATCTGCTTTTCCATCAGGCGGCGGATCAGGTTGCGGCCGAACAGCAGGCGGGCGAACACCAGGGCGCCGCCGAACAGCCAGTACAGCACGGTCGGCTTCCATTTGATGAACACATCGCTGTGCAGCCAGATGGTGGCGCCGCCGAACACCAGGATCACGGTCAGGTTGATCCAGTGCATGGCCTCGGTGGCGCGGCCGGTGACCTTGAGCCAGACGATCTGCAGCACCGCCGCCGCCATGGCCACGCCCGTGGCCACGAAGATGTCCGTGAAGCGGTAGGCCAGGAAAAAAAGAAACAGCGGAAAGAGGTCGAACAGGAACTTCTTCATTCTTCGGTGGGTTCGAACGTCATCGACAGGGAATTGATGCAGTAGCGCAGGCCGGTGGGCTCGGGGCCGTCGGGAAAGACGTGGCCCAGATGCGAATCACAGACGTTGCACAGTACTTCGGTGCGCACCATGCCATGGGAGGTGTCGCGCTCTTCGCGCACCAATTCGGGGTCGAGCGCCTGGAAATAGCTGGGCCAGCCACAGCCGGCGTCGAACTTGGTGTCCGACGCGAACAGCGCCGTGCCACAGCCCACGCAGCGGTAGATGCCCGGGGTGAAGGTGTTCCAGTAGCGCCCGGTGAATGCGCGTTCGGTACCCTTTTCTCGGGTGACCACGTATTCTTCCGGGGACAGCTGGGCCCGCCATTCGGCGTCGGTTTTGCGTACTTTGTCCATATCAGCTCTTGGAGTCCCGATGCCCAAAATGGTTCGGGCATAATCCCGCCCCATGTTAATCGAGTTTGACCAGGCGATTGTAGCGACGCCCCAGGCCACAGTGTTGCGCGGGGTGAGCGTGGCCCTGGGCGGACGCCGGATTGGCATCGTCGGCCCGAACGGGGCAGGCAAGAGCACGCTGGCGCGGCTGGTCAACGGTCTGGTGCTGCCCACTGCCGGTAGCGTGCGGGTCGGCGGCCTGGATACCCGGCACGATTTGAAGGCGGTGCGCCGCCAGGTCGGATTCGTGTTCCAGAATCCCGAGAACCAGATCGTTTTTCCGATCGTCCGCGAGGATCTGGCCTTCGGCCTGAAACACCTGGAACCCGACCGCGCCCGGCGCGAGGCCCGTATCGAGGCCGCGCTGGCCGCCCTGGGAGTGGGTCACCTGGCGGACCGCACCAGCCACACCCTGTCCGGCGGCGAGCGCCAATTGGTCGCGCTGGCGGCGGTCCTGGTGATGCGGCCCGGGCTGGTGGTGTTCGACGAGCCCACCACCCAACTCGACCTGCGCAACCGCAACCGGGTGCGCGACGCCATCGCCGCGATGCCGCAGGACGCCATCGTGGTCAGCCACGACCTGGCGTTGCTGGAAGACTTCGAGCGGGTGCTGGTGGTTCAGGACGGCGCCATTGCCGCCGACGATACGCCGGCCGCCGCGCTGCGCTGGTACCGGGACAACTGCGCGTGATCGAGCCCCTGTATATTCCCGGCGACTCGCCGCTGCACCGGCTGCCCGCCGGGCTGAAGCTGCTGGCGCTGGCCGCGGCCGGCGCCGGGCTGTTCCTGGTGCGTGATCCTATTATCCTGGCAGGCGCCTGCGCGGTCGCCAGCCTGTTGCTGTGGTGCGCCGGCGCGTCGCCTGGTGGCGTCTGGCGCCAGGTGCGCGGCCTGGTCTGGGTACTGCTTGCGGTCGGCGCGTTCACGGCCTGGTTCCAGGGCTGGGGCGAGGCGCTGGCGGTGCTCTTGCGGATCGCCGCGATGATCGGGCTGGCGCTGGCGGTGACGCTGTCGACCCGCAGCTCCGATCTGATCGCAGTGTGCGAGCGGGTGCTGATGCCCTTGCAGCGCATCGGCCTGCTGGACGCTGGCAGGGTGTCGCTGGCGCTGGCGCTGGCGTTGCGCTTCGTGCCCGAGATCTGGCGCAATTTCCACGAGATCCGCGAGGCCCAGGCGGCGCGCGGACTGGGCGCCAATCCGGTGGCACTGATCGTGCCACTGGTGGTGCTGACGCTGAAGCGGGCGCAGGAAGTGGCCGAGGCCATCGACGCCCGCAGCCCATAGTTTCCCGGCCTTCCCCGATTCCCGGTCTCACTTAATAGAAAGGGCATTGCAATGAAATCCAACAACACTGTGCTGGTGGCGCTGTTCGCCGCGCTGATCGTGGTGCTGAGCCTGATTCCGCCGATTCCGCTGCCGGGCATCCCGGTGCCGATCACGCTACAGACGCTGGGGGCCATGCTGGCCGGCGCCATGCTGGGGCCAGGCCGCAGCGCGCTGGCCTGCCTGCTGTACCTGGCGCTGGCGGCAATCGGCCTGCCGGTGCTGCCGGGCGGGCGCGGCGGCCTGGGGGCGTTCTTCGGGCCCACCGGCGGATTCCTGGTGGGTCTGGTGGCCGGCGCGTTCATCACCGGCTGGCTGGCGCGGCGCCTGGCGGGCGCGACGGCGGGCTTCGGCCGGCAACTGGCGGGCAACGCCGTTGCCTGCATCGTTGGCGGCATCCTGGTGGTCTACGCCTGCGGGGTGCCCTGGCTGGCGGCGGTCACCAAGATGGGGCTGTCCAAGGCCGCGCTGGCGGTGCTGGTGTTCGTCCCGGGCGACCTGATCAAGGCCGTGCTGGCGGCCTGGGTGGCGACGCGCGTCGAACGGGTCTGGCCCATGCGTGGCCGCTGACCCCGGGCAAGGGAATCCCCCAACTGACGCCTGCCGGGGTTTCAAGTACAAGTTCGCCATTAACGAATGCGTTTGCTGAAATGGGTTTCCGTAGCACATCAGGGATTTACCGTAGTTGCGTCAGGTCATCTGATACTGTTTTAACCCTATAATATTTTTTTCTGTATAACTTTAACTAGGCTCGCTTCCGCCTCGTCCGGGGCATCCAAGAGCCACCACAGGAGACAAAACATGCGCAAGCACTTCGGCTTGTCCGCGGCCGCCGCCGCCGTTGCCCTGACCCTGCCGCTGCTGGCCAGTGCCCAGGTCAAGGTGGGTGTGACGGTGTCCAGCACCGGCCCCGCCGCATCGCTCGGCATCCCCGAGCGCAACACCGTCGCGCTGTTGCCCAAGGAAGTGGCTGGCCAGAAGATCGAATGGATCGTCCTGGACGACGCCACCGACACGACCCAGGCCGTCAAGAATTCGCGCAAGCTGGCGACGGACGACAAGGTCGACGTGCTGATCGGCACCTCGGTCACGCCGGGCTCGCTGGCCATGGTGGACGTGGCCGCCGAAGCCAAGGTGCCAATGATCAGCGTGGCCGCCAGCGCCAAGATCGTCGAGCCCGTGGACGACAAGCGCCGCTGGGTCTTCAAGACGCCACAGAACGACGCCCTGATGGCCGGCGCGCTGGCCGATGCCATGGCCAAGTCCAAGATCAAGACGCTGGGCTTCATCGGCTTCGCCGACGCCTACGGCGACGGCTGGCTCGACGTCATGCAGAAGGCCGCCAAGGCCAAGGGCATCGAGATCGTCTCCATCGAGAAATACAGCCGTACCGACACCAGCGTGACGGGCCAGGTGCTCAAGCTGATCGGCGCCAAGCCCGACGCCATCCTGATCGCCGGCGCCGGCACCCCGTCGGCCCTGCCGCAAAAGGAACTGAAGGCCCGCAACTACGGCGGCACCATCTACCAGACCCACGGCGCCGCCAACAACGACGTGCTGCGCGTCTGCGGCAAGGACTGCGACGGCATGTACCTGCCGGCCGGCCCGCTGCTGGTCGCGGCCCAACTGCCCGACAGCAACCCGGTCAAGAAGTCGGCCCTGGCCTACGTCGCGACCTACGAGAAGGCCAATGGCGCCGGTTCGACCAACACCTTCGGCGGCCACATGTGGGACGCCGGCCAACTGGTGGTGGCGGCCTTGCCGGTGGCCTTGAAGACCGGCGCCAAGCCGGGCACGCCGGAGTTCCGCGCCGCCATGCGCGACGCCCTGGAAAACATCAAGGACCTGGCCGCGTCGCAGGGCGTGTTCAACATGTCGCCGACCGACCACGCCGGCTTTGACGAGCGTTCGCGCGTCATCGTCAAGGTCGAGGGCGGCAAGTGGGTCTACCAGCCCAACCTGTAATTTCCCTGGATTGCCCGATCCACGGGCGCCCGTGAGGGCGCCCCATGCTTCGCACCGGCCTCTCCGGCCGGTGTGTCGTATCAGTGTTCCGGGCGGGGTCGGAACACCAAGAATCAATAAGGTTGTTAGATGGATTCCTCAATTGCGCTGATTCTGCTGCAAGACGGTATCGTCAACGGCGCCATCTATGCCCTGCTGGGCATGGCGCTGGTGCTGGTGTTCGCCGTTACGCGCGTCATTTTCATTCCCCAGGGCGAGTTCGTGGCGTTCGGCGCCCTGACACTCGCGATGCTGGTGGACGGCAAGGTGCCCGGCACCGCCTATCTCCTGCCGCTGCTGGGCGTGGTCTGCCTGGTGCTCGAATTGCTGCGCGCGCTGCGGACCCGCAGCGCGGCAGGCCTGCCCAAGGCCGTGTTGACCTGTTTCGCCGTGCCGCTGGCGCTGCTCTGGCTGACAGTCACCTACACCGCCGCCGGCAATTCCCTGTGGCTCAACATGCTGCTGACGCTGCTGCTGGTGATCCCGATGGGTCCGATGGTCTATCGCATCGTCTATCAGCCGCTGGCCGAGGCCACCGTCCTGGTGCTGCTGATCGTGTCGGTGGCGGTGCACTTCGCGCTGACCGGCCTGGCCCTGGTGTTCTTCGGCGCCGAAGGCTGGCGCACCCCGGCGTTCGTGAGCGGCCAGGTCGACCTGGGCTTCACCACCTGGTCGGCACAGAGCCTGTTCGTGGTCGCGACCTGCGCGCTGCTGATCATCGCGCTGTGGCTGTTCTTCGGCAAGACGCTGTATGGCCGCGCGCTGCGCGCCACGGCGGTCAACCGCCGCGGCGCCCGCCTGGTCGGCATCAGCACCACCATGTCGGGCAGCCTGACGTTCACGCTGGCGACCGCCATCGGCGCCATGTCGGGAATGCTGATCGCGCCCATCACCACGGTCTACTACGACACCGGCTTCCTGATCGGCCTGAAGGGCTTCGTCGGCGCCATCATCGGCGGCCTGGCGAGCTACCCCGTGGCGGCCGCCGGTTCGCTGCTGGTGGGCGTGCTGGAATCTTTCTCGTCCTTCTGGGCCAGCGCCTACAAGGAAGTGATCGTCTTCACCCTGATTATCCCGGTTCTGGTCTGGCGTTCGTTCAGCACCCATCACGTGGACGAAGAGGAGTAACCGCCATGAACCGCATTCTGCTTGCCATCTTCATCGTCGTCCTGGCTGGGCTGCCGCTGTTGCCGGTCACGCCCGAGTTCTGGGTGACGCAATTGAATTACATCGGGCTGGCCAGCCTGGTGGTGCTGGGCCTGGTGCTGTTGACCGGCGTCGGCGGCCTGACCTCGTTCGGCCAGGCGGCGTTCGTCGGCCTGGGCGCATACACCACGGCCTACCTGACCACGCAGCACGATGTCTCGCCCTGGCTGGCGCTGCCAGCCGGACTGATCCTGACCGCGGTGGTGGCCTATCTGCTGGGCGCGATCACGCTGCGCCTGTCGGGGCACTACCTGCCGCTGGGCACCATCGCCTGGGGACTGTCGCTGTATTTCCTGTTCGGCAATATCGACTGGCTGGGCAAGCATGACGGCATCGCCGGCATCGAGCCCATCAGCATCTTCGGGGTCTCGCTGGCCAGCGGCCGCCATATCTACTACCTGATCTGGGTATTCGTGCTGCTGGCGTTGTGGGCGACGCGCAACCTGCTGAATTCGCGTCCCGGCCGCGCCATCCGCGCCCTCAAGAGCGGCGCCGGCATGGCCGAGTCGATGGGCGTGAACACGGCGGCCTACAAGGTCGTGATCTTCGTCTGGGCGGCCTTGCTCGCCTGCGTGTCGGGCTGGCTCTATGCCCACATGCAGCGCGCGGTCAGTCCCAGTCCCTTCGGCCTGAACTATGGCATCGAATACCTGTTCATGGCCGTGGTCGGCGGCGCCGGCTATGTCTGGGGCGCCTTGCTCGGTTCCAGCGTCATCCTGGTGCTGAAAGACCAACTGCAGAACCTGCTGCCCAAGCTGCTGGACACCAACGCCAACTTCGAGATGATCGTCTTCGGCGTGCTGTTGATCCTGATGTTGCAGTACGCCCGCAACGGCCTCTGGCCGATCCTGGCGGGCTGGTGGGGCAACCTCACCGGCGCCGACGGCACGCGCCGCAACCTTGCGCCGCCCAAGCCGGCGCCGGCGTTGCCGCTGCGCGCGCGTCCCCAGGCCGGGCAGGTGGTGCTGGAGGTGGATGCCATCCGCAAGGAATTCGGCGGCCTGGTGGCGGTCAACGACATCAGCTTCAAGGTCCGCTCCGGCGAGATCATGGGCCTGATCGGCCCCAATGGCGCTGGCAAGAGCACGACATTCAACCTGATCAGCGGCGTGCTGCCGGTCACGCGCGGCCAGGTCACGTTCATGGGCGAGCGCATCGACAGCCGTTCGGCGCGCGAGATCGCCCGGCTGGGCGTGGGCCGCACCTTCCAGCACGTGCAATTGTTGCCCGGCATGACAGTGCTGGAAAACGTCGCGTTGGGCGCGCACCTGCGTTCCGACGTGGGCGTGTGGGCGGGCGCCCTGCACACCGACCGAGCACGCGAAGCACAGTTGCTGCACGAGGCCGCCGAGCAGATCAAGCGCGTCGGCCTGGGCGAATATCTCTACGAGCAGGCGGGCAACCTGGCGCTGGGCCAGCAACGCATCCTGGAAATCGCGCGGGCCCTGGCCAGCGATCCGGTGCTGCTGTTGCTGGACGAGCCGGCCGCCGGCCTGCGCTACAAGGAAAAGCAGGACCTGGCGCGCGTGCTGGAACAGTTGCGCGCCGAGGGTATGAGCATTCTGCTGGTGGAACACGACATGGATTTTGTGATGCGCCTGACCAACCACCTGGTGGTGATGGATTTCGGCACCAAGCTGGCCGAAGGCGTGCCGGCCGAGGTGCAACAGAACCCGGCGGTGCTGGAAGCCTACCTGGGCGGCATCGACGACGATCTGCCCGAAGCCGACCAGGCCAAGCCGGTCGCCACGGGAGGCGTGCAATGACGACGTCCAGACCCGTTCTCGAAGTCAGCAACCTGTCGGCGCGTTACGGCAAGGTCGGCGCGCTGGCCGGCGCCACGCTGACGGTTCCGGCCGGCAGCATCGTCACCGTGATCGGCGCCAACGGCGCCGGCAAGTCCACCATGCTGAACGCCATGATGGGCGCGCTGCCGCAGACCGGCCACGCGGCCGGCTCCGTGCAGTACGCGGGCACCGATGTGTCGGGCTGGCCGGTCGAGCGCCGCGTCGCCGCCGGCATGTCGCTGGTGCCCGAGCGGCGCGAGCTGTTCGGCAGCATGTCGGTCGAAGACAACCTGCTGCTGGGCGGTTTCCGCCGCTACCGCGCCCGCGAAAGCGGCTGGCGCGGCACGCTAGACGAAGTCTTCGACCTGTTCCCGCGCCTGCGCGAGCGCCGTGCCCAGCAGGCCGGCACGCTGTCGGGCGGCGAGCGCCAGATGCTGGCGGTCGGCCGCGCGCTGATGGCCAAGCCGGCGCTGCTGATGCTGGACGAGCCCAGCCTGGGCCTGGCGCCGCGCATCGTGCGCGAGATCTTCCACATCATCGCGCGCCTGCGCGAGACCGGCGTGGCGATCCTGCTGGTGGAACAGAACGCGCGCGCGGCGCTGCAGGTGGCCGACTACGGCTACGTGCTAGAGACCGGCGAAGTCATCCTGCACGGCCCGGCGCGCGAGCTGGCCGGCGATCCCAAGGTGATCGAGAGCTATCTCGGCCTGGGCAAGGGCGCGGAGCAGGTCGAGGCCTGATCCACGCCGCGAGGCGGGCGCGTCAGCCCGCCTCGCGTTCAAACACGTCTATCACCCGGAAGCGCTCGCACACCAGCAGCATGTCCGGCGCGTAGCCGCCATTGCGGTCGAAATAATCGATGTGTCCGGACCGCCAGGCCTCGTAGGGGCCTTCGCCCTCGGCCAGGGCGAAGGCTTCGTCCACTTCGTCGAAGCGCTGGATCACGATACTGATGGTTTCGATGGCGCAGGCCGGGCGGCCGCGACCGTCCAGCACCACGTCGCGCCGGCCCGGCTCGGGCACCGGTTCCTTCTCGTCGAAGTCGCGCAGCGCGCCGCAGGTCGCGGTCTTGGCGCCGGACAGCACCAGTGCCAGCAGCTCGTCGGCCAGTTCGGGCGAATCGCCGAACTGGAAGGTCACGGCGTTTTCATAAGGGGCGGGCGGTTTCATGCAGGCAGCGTCCAATGCAAAATTAGTTCCTGGCCCATCGCGGGGTCGGAGGTGGAAGGGGCGCCGGTTTCGATGCGTCCGGCCAGGCGGCGGATGAAGCCGGGCGCGTCGTCGGCGCGCACGCTGAAGTCGTACCAGCCGCCGCTGGCGGCCAGGTCCCAGGCCAGGGTGGCGCCGACGCCGGGTGCCAGCGCCGGTTCGTGGTGGCCGGCGTAGCCGTAGGCGTTGGCTTCGACCTGGAAGCCGCGCGGCAATGCGCCCGGGTTGCGCAGCTTCAGGCGCAAGGTCGGCCCGGCGGGATCGCAGATGGCCTCGACCGACAGCGGCTCGCCATCCGCGTGCAGCCGGCCCGCGATGTGGCGATGAAAGCCATTGGGGCCAAGCACCCACAGGTCGTGGCGGCCGTCGTCTCCCATCACCGGCCAGTTGTCTTCCAGGTGCTTGCCAGCCTCGATGGTGTAGCGGCGCGGGCCGTCCTCCAGGCGCAGGCGGTCGTAAACGTGCAGAACGGCCGCGGCGGCGCCGCTGTTGTCCATGCGCAGCGCGATGCTTTCCTTGCCGGCGCTGGCCTGCACCGATAGCGCATAGGGCAGCGCGCGCGACGGCCGGATGCCGGCCTGCTGGCGCGCCAGCGCCGGCCGTTCGGGCGCGGGCGGCGTGATGGTGCCGGGCAGGGCGGCGGCCTGCGCCGCGCGCGCGGCGGTGTCGGGCAGGCCGCGGATCAGGTTGGCCTCATCGGGCGTGGCGAAATCGAAGATCGAGGTCAGGTCGCCGCAGACCGCGCGGCGCCACGGCGAAATGTTGGGTTCGGCGACGCCGAAGCGGCGCTCGATGAAGCGCAGCACCGAGGTGTGGTCGAATACTTCCGAGTTGACCCAGCCGCCCTTGGTCCAGGGCGACAGCACGTACATCGGCACGCGCGGGCCCAGACCGTAGACGCCGTGCAGGTGCGCGGCCGTATCGTCCTTTTCGGTGCCGGTGACGATCTCGTGGTATTCGCCGGTGGTGTCCACCGTCGATGCGCCGGCCAGCCGCTCATCGCGGCCGCGCGAAGGCGGGGCAGGCGGCGGCATGTGGTCGAAGAAGCCGTCGTTCTCGTCGAACATCAGCAAGAGGACGGTCCTGCTCCAGACTTCGGGGTTGGCGGTCAGCGCGTCCAGCACACGGGCCGTGTAGTCCGCGCCCTGTGCCGGGCTGGAGGGGCTGGGATGCTCGGAGCCGGCCTTGGTGGCACAGATCCACGATACCTGCGGCAGCGTGCCGTCCAGCACGTCCCGGCGCAGCAGGTCCAGGCCGCGGGTGGTCAGCGCCTTGTCCTTGAGCGCGGCCAGCGAGCCCGGCAGGTCATGGTAAGCGTCGCGGTAGGCCTTGAAGCCGGCGGTCGGGTTGAGCGAGTAGTTGTCCGCCATGTCCTGGTAGATGCGCCAGCGGATGCCGGCGCGCTCCAGCCGCTCGGGATAGGTGGTCCAGGTGTAGGCGCCGGCCGGATCGCCGCCGCCCAGCTTGTTGTAGGTGTTGCCCAGCGCCGGGCCATGGCCGCGGCCCAGGCCGTCGTTGCTGCCGCTCCAGAGGAACAGGCGGTTGGTATTGGTGCCGCCGGTGAACGAGCAGTGATAGGCATCGCACACCGTGAAGGCGCGTGCCATGGCGTACTGGAACGGCATGTCCGCTTCGGTGTAGTACGCCATCGAATGGTTCTTCTTGGCGGCCGGCCATTGGCCCATGCGGCCGGCGTCCCAGGCGTCCTGGGCGTTGGGCCAGGTGTGCGGGGTGCTGGCCACGCGCATGGCTTCATAGGCCGCGCGGGTGTCCAGCCGGAACGGCAGCACGCTGCGTGGTCCGCCTTCGTCGGGGCGGCCGTTGTATTGCGCCCAGACCGTGCGGCGCTCGAAGTCGGGGCTGGCCGGCACCGGGATGGGGAAGCGGTCGCCGAAGCCGCGTACCCCGGCCAGGCCGCCGAAGTAGTGGTCGAACGAACGGTTTTCCTGCATGAAGATGACGATGTGCTCGACATCCTCGATGGTGCCGGTGCGGCGGCTGGCGGGAATCGCCAGCGCACGGCGGATCGAGGCGGGCAGCAGCGCCAGGGCGCTGCCGGCGCCTGCGATCGCGGCGCCACCGCGCAGGAATTCGCGTCGGGATTGCATGCTGGGTCTGTCCTTGCCGTGCGGCGCCGCCCCGGCCAGGGCGGTGCGTTCCATGCGCCGCGGGGCGCGCTTACTTGCGGGTGCTTTCGGCGTAGTCCATGTACAGCTTGTGCGCGCGGCGGGCGAACGGGCCGTATTCCAGCTTGCGGTCCTCGACGCGGTTCACGTGCACCACCTTGCCATAGTTGCCGGAGGAGAACACTTCGTCGGCGGCTTCGATGTCGGCGCGCGTCAGGCTGCGTTCCTGGACTTCCACACCATCGGCCTTGAGCAGCGTCAGCACGCGGCGGCGCGTGATGCCGTTCAGGAAGGTGCCGTTGTCCACCGGGGTCGAGACCACGCCGTCCTTGGCGATCCACAGGTTGCTGGAGGCGAACTCGGCGACGTTGCCGGCGCCGTCCAGCATGATGGCATTGTCGAAGCCCTTGTCCATCGCCTCGCGGATGGCGCGCTGGCCGTTGGGGTACAGGCACGAGGCCTTGGCGTCGGTCGGCGCCATGTTGGGCCACGAACGCGCGAAGCTGGAGAAGCAGGCGGCAAAGCCCTGCTCGCCCGGCATCGGCACCTTGAAGACGTGCAGCACGAATTGGGTCTTGTCGGCGTCGGGCAGCAGAAAGCCGTCGGCGCAGAAGAACATCGGCTTGATGTAGAGCTCGCTGCCTTCGGGAAATTTGGCCACGGCCTGCAGGCACAGCGCCTGGATCTCCTGCCCGGTGATCTGCGGCTTCATCAGCATTTTTTCGGCCGAGCGCACCACGCGCTGGCAGTGCAGGTCCAGGTCGGGCGTCAGGCCGCGGAACGCACGCGCGCCGTCGAAGACCATGCTGGCCATCCAGAAGGCGTGGTCGGCGGGGCCGAGCAGTTTGGGGTTTTCGGTGGTCCAGTGACCGTTGTGCCAGAACAAGGCATCCATGATGGCTTTCCTTCGGGAGTGTCGGGTGGGCGCGAGAGCGGCGCCGAAACGTCAGGATACATGAGGCGCGGGCCGCCTCACTCCTTGTCCAGCGCCGCCTGCACCCGTTCGGCCGCCTCGGCCGGCATCCATTGGCGCCAGACCGGGCCGTACTGCTTGAGGAAGTAGCGGGCCGCATCCTCGGGTTCCTTGCCTTCGGTCTCGAGCCAGCCGAGCGTGGCGTCGATGGCGTCGCTGGGGATGGCTAGCCTGGCCAGGAACGCCGCCAGCTGCGGCGCTTCCTTGGCGAAGGCGGTGCTCACGCCGGTGACTACGGGGTTGGGCTTGAATGCGGTGGCCACTGGCTTGGCGCATTTGGGGTCGGTCAGGCAGGTGTAGGCGGCCTGGTCGAACGCCGGCAGTTCCAGCTTGACCAGGTCGAGCGCGCCAACCAGCGCGGTCGGCGTCCAGTAATAGAACACGATGTCGCGCTGGCGTTTGTAGGCCGACAAGATGGCGGCCTTCTGCGCGGCGCCAGAGCCGGGGGCGAAGAGGCTGTAGTCGCGTTCCAGCCCCAGGGCGCGCAGCAGGTTGTCGTTGAGCGTGCCGCAGGCCCAGCCCGCCGGGCAGCCGTAGATGCGGCCGCGGCCCGGCTCTTCGGGGTCGGCGAAGACTTGCTTGAAGCGCGCCAGGTCCGCGGCCGTCTTCAGGTCCGGATGGCGCTGCACCGTGTAGCGCGGCACATACCAGCCTTCGCCGGCATCGTAGACGTGGCCCAGGCCCTGCACGCGGCCGGTGGCCAGGGCCTTGTTCCAGGCGACCTCGATCTGGCCGGGCCAGACCTCGGGCGTGACGTCGACGTCGCCGCGCTGCAGCGCGGCCAGCATCGGCAGGGTTTCGCCGATTTCGACGCTGGTCTTGCAGCCATAGCCGTGCTCCATCACGTAGCGTTCGATACCGGCCAGCACCAGGTTCGATTCCCAGTTCAGGCCGCTGAAGCGCACCGGGCGGTCGATTTCACAGACGGGCTTGGCGGCATGGGCGGCCGTGGGCGCGAACAGGATGGCGGACAGCGCCAGGACGCCATGGACGGCGGCGGACAAGGGCTTGATGCGCATGGTGGAGCACCTTTCGGATTGCGTGCAGGCCATTGTAAGGGCGCGGCGCGCACGCGCCATGTGGGCAGGGCCGCATCGAGCGGCCCTGTGGTCGGGAAGGCGGCGCCGGGCCGCGCGTCAGGCGCGCGCGGTGGCGCGCCGTTTCTCGATCAGCGCGCCGATCTCGCCGACGATGCCGCGGCGGAACGCCAGCACGCAGATGACGAAGATCAGGCCGATCACGATCGTGACCGATTCGCCCAGGCGCAGGAACCAGTCCATGCCGGTCAGGCTGGCCATCATCTGGCCGAAGTCGCCGACTTTGTTTTCCAGCAGCACCACGATGAAGGCGCCCAGTATCGGCCCGGTCAGCGTGCCCAGGCCGCCGATCAGCGTCATCAGGATCACCAGGCCCGACATCTGCCAGGTGGCGTCCGACAGCGTGGCCGAAACGAATACCAGCGTCTTGGTGGCGCCGGCCAGGCCGGCGATGGCGGCCGAGAGCACGAATGCCAGCAGCTTGAAGCGGTCCACGTCGTAGCCGAGCGAGATTGCGCGTGGTTCGTTTTCGCGCAGCGCCTGCAGCACTTGGCCGAACGGCGAATTCACCGTGCGCCAGATGATGAAGTAGCCGATCGCGAACACACCCATCACCAGGTAATACAGGTTCAGGTCGTCGGACAGGTCGACGATACCCAGCAGGGTGCCGCGCGGCACGCTCTGCAGGCCGTCCTCGCCACCGGTGAAGTGGGCTTGCAGGAAGAAGAAAAACACCATCTGCGCCAGGGCCAGCGTGATCATCGCGAAGTAGATGCCGCTGCGGCGGATCGCCAGCGCGCCCATGGCCAGGCCCAGCAGCGCGGCTACCGCGACGCCGAACAACAGGCCGATCTCCGTCGGCACGCCCCAGACCTTCAATGCGTGCCCGGCGGCATAGGCGGCACTGCCCAGGAACGCCGCGTGGCCGAACGACAGCAGGCCGGTGAAGCCCAGCAGCAGGTTGAAGGCGCAGGCGAACAGGGCATAGCACATGATCTTCATGACGAAGATCGGATACACCCCGACGAAAGGAAGAATGGCCACCACGACGGCCAGGACCGCATAGCCCAGGAATTGACGATTCATTTCTCTTTTCCGAACAGCCCGGCCGGGCGGAGCAACAGGACAATGGCCATGATGATGAAGACGACCGTGCTGGACGCCTCGGGCCAGAACACCTTGGTCAGGCCTTCGATCACGCCCAGGCCCAGCCCGGTGACAATAGCGCCCAGGATCGAGCCCATGCCGCCGATCACGACGACCGCGAACACCACGATGATGAGGTTGGAGCCCATCAGCGGCGAAATCTGCAGCACGGGGGCCGCCAGCACGCCGGCAAAACCGGCCAGCGCCACCCCGAAGCCGTAGGTCAGCGTAATCATCCGCGGCACGTTGACGCCGAAGGCCTCGACCAGCTTGGGGTTCTCGGTGCCGGCGCGCAGCAGGGCGCCAAGCCGTGTGCGCTCGATCACGAACCAGGTCGACATGCACACGATCACCGATGCCACCACCACCCAGCCGCGATAGTTGGGCAGCACCATGAAGCCCAGGTTGGTGGCGCCGCGCAGCGCGTCGGGGGTGGGGTAAGGCTGGCCTGAAACGCCGTAAAAACTGCGGAACAGGCCTTCGATCAGCAGCGTCAGGCCGAAAGTCAGCAGCAATCCGTAAAGGTGGTCGAGCTTGTAAAGGTGCTTGAGCAGCAGCTTCTCGATGAGGATGCCGAACAGGCCGACCACTATCGGCGCCAGGATCAGCATGATCCAGTAGTTCAACCCCAGGTACGACAGCCCCATCCAGGCGACGAAGGCGCCCAGCATGTAGAGTGCGCCGTGCGCGAAGTTGATGACGTTCAGCAGTCCGAAGATAACGGCCAGGCCGAGCGACAGCATGGCATAGAAGGAACCATTGACCAGTCCCAGCAGCAACTGGCCGAACAAGGCCTGTATGGGGATGCCGAAAATATCAGTCATCTTGTGAAAATCCTGCGCGTACGAAGGGAAGCGGGCAAATTCAGGATGCGACCCGGCCGCGCGGGCCGGGGCGCATCAATGGGTCGCATCGACGGGAATTACTTCTTGACCAGCTTGCAGGTCGACTCGGACAGCTTGGTGTAGACCTCGTCGCCCGGCAGCGTGGCGACGACCTTGTAGTAGTCCCACGGCGCCTTGGATTCGGCCGGCGTCTTGACCTGCATCAGGTACATGTCATGGATCATGCGGCCGTCTTCGCGCACATAGCCGCCCTGGGTGAAGAAGTCGTTGATCTTGTTCGACTTCATCCACTTCATGAGGGCGTCGGCATCGTCGCTGCCGGTGGCCTTCACGCCGTTCAGGTAGAACGTGACCGAGGAATAATCGGCGGCCTGCAGCATGGACGGCTTGCGGCCGACCTTGGCTTCGAACTTCTTGGACCAGGCGCGCGAGGCATCGGATTGGTCCCAGTACCAGCCGTCGGTCAGGTACATGCCCTTGGTGGCTTCCAGGCCGAGCGAGTGGATGTCGTTGATGAACACCAGCAGGCCCGCCATCTTCATCGTCTTGGTGACGCCGAATTCGTTGGCGGCCTTGATCGAGTTGATGGTGTCGCCGCCGGCATTGGCCAGACCCAGGATCTGCGCCTTGGAGGCTTGCGCCTGCAGCAGGAACGAGGAGAAGTCGGAGGCGCCCAGCGGAGCGCGCACCTGGCCCTTGACTTCGCCGCCGGCCGCCTTGACCACCGCCATCGTGTCGCGCTCGAGCGCGTGGCCGAAGGCATAGTCCGCGGTCAGGAAGAACCAGGTCTTGCCGCCGTCCTTCACCACCGCCGAGCCGGTCCCGCGCGCCAGCGCCACGGTATCGTAGGCATAGTGCACGGTGTAGGGCGTGCATTGGGAGTTGGTCAGGTCGGAAGCGCCGGCGCCGATGGCGATGAAGGGCTTTTTCTTTTCCGCCGCCACCGCGGCCATGGCCAGGCTGGTGGCCGAGTTGGTGCCGCCGATGATCACGTCGACTTTCTGCTGGTCGAACCATTCACGGGCGCGGGCCGAGGCCACGTCGGCCTTGTTCTGGTGGTCGGCGGACAGCACTTCGATCTTCTTGCCGTTGACCGAGCCGCCGAAATCCTCGATCGCCATGCGGATGGCTTCGAGGCCGGCCTTGCCGTCGATGTCGGAGTAGACGCCGGACATGTCGGTGATGAATCCGATGCGGATGACATCGTCGGAGATTCCTTGTGCCTGGGCGGGTGCCCCGGCGAATCCCAGGCCCGCCATGGCCAGTGCAGCAGTGATGGTGTGCAGCTTCATGGGATGACTCCTCTTCCCTTTGGTGTATGGGATGCCGGGAACCCGGCGGGTGACAGGTTGCTTTAGACGCCCAGCAGTTCGTTGAGCGTGTCCTGTTTCTCTGAAAGTTCTGCGGCTTCGAAATGTTCGACGATCTGGCCGTGCTCCATGACGTAGAAGCGATCGGCCAGCGGCGCCGCGAAGCGGAAATTCTGTTCCACCATGACGATGGTGTAGCCGCGCTGCTTGAGCGCGGTGATCATGCGGGCCAGCGCCTGTACGATGACCGGCGCCAGGCCCTCGGATATCTCGTCCAGCAGCAGCAGGTTGGCGCCAGTGCGCAGGATGCGCGCCACGGCCAGCATCTGTTGTTCGCCGCCCGACAGACGCGTACCGGGCGAGTGCCGGCGTTCCTGCAGATTGGGGAACATGTCGTAGATCTCGGCCAGCGACATGCCGCCGCCGAGCGATCCGACCACGGGGGGCAGCAGCAGGTTCTCTTCGCACGACAGGCTGGCGAAGATGCCGCGTTCCTCGGGGCAATAGCCCACGCCGAGGTGGGCGATCTTGTAGGTGGGCAGGTCGATGGCTTCGGTGCCATGGATGCGCACCGAACCCTTGCGCGAGCCGGTCAGGCCAAGAATGGCCCGCAGCGTGGTGGTGCGGCCGGCGCCGTTGCGGCCCAGCAGCGTGACGACCTCGCCCTGGCCCACGCGCATATCCACGCCATGCAGGATATGCGATTCCCCGTACCAGGCCTGCAGGCCCGAGATTTCCAGTGCCGGGGTGCTCATGCGTGCGCTCCTTGCAGTTCGCCGTCGGTGGTGCCCATGTAGGCTTGCATCACGGCGGGGTGGCGGGACACTTCGGCATAGGTGCCCTCGGCCAGCACGGCGCCGCGCGCCAGCACGGTGATGGTGTTGGCGATGGAGGACACGACGTTCATGTTGTGTTCCACCATCAGGATGGTGCGGCCGGCGCTGACGCGCTTGATCAGTTGCGTGACGCGGTCCACGTCCTCGTGGCCCATGCCCTGCGTGGGCTCGTCCAGCAGCATCAACTCGGGTTCCATCGCCAGCGTGGTGGCGATTTCGAGCGCGCGTTTGCGGCCGTAGGGCAGGTTGACCGTGGTTTCGTTGGCGAACGCGCCCAGGTCGACTTGCTCGAGCAGTTCCAGCGCCGGCGCGTTCAGCGCGGCCAGGCGCTTGTCGCTCTGCCAGAAGTGGAACGACAGCCCGGTCTTGCGTTGCAGGCCGATGCGCACGTTCTCGAGCACGGTCAGGTGCGGAAACACCGCCGAGATCTGGAACGAACGGATCACCCCGCGCCGCGCGATCTGCGCCGGACGCTCACCGGTGATGTCGATGCCATTGAACTTGATGGTTCCCGAGGTGGGAGAAAGAAACTTGGTCAGCAGGTTGAAGCATGTGGTCTTGCCCGCGCCGTTCGGCCCGATCAAGGCATGAATCTCGCCTCGCTTGATACGCAAATCGACCCCATTGACCGCGACAAAACCGCGGAATTCCTTGGTGAGGCCTTTTGTCTCCAGGATCGTGTCGTCCATGTCCGCTGCACCGGCGTTGTATTTATTTGGACCCTGCCCGGCGTTATGCGCAGAGCCCCCCGCGGGGTAAGGAAAGCCGGCGAAATCGCACGGTTTTCTATAAGAGTTGCCGGCGAGTATGCGCACCTCTGAATCAAAATTCCATGAGGGTTTGTCATAGGTTTTGCGGTGCGGAAAGGTGAATTGTCAAATGGCGGACAATTCGCATGGCGGCTGGGCGAAAACCCTATGGCCAGACGCAACGCGTTGCAGCAAATCCATATTGGCCGTCATCGATCCGTCATCGTTGCCGGCATCGGGAAAACCCGGTTTGGCCGCCGCGGCGCACGAGGATTCCGCAGAAATGCGGCGTGCGTGACGCCCAGCTCACGCCGGGGTTTTATCTTTGTATTCGCAGAGATCGGAAATGCCGCATTGCGGGCATTTGGGTTTGCGCGCCACGCACACATAACGGCCCTGCAAAATCAGCCAGTGGTGCGCATCCTGCATATATTCGCGCGGCACGAATTTCTCCAGTTTCAGTTCGACTTCCAGCACGTTCCTGCCCGGGGCGATACCGGTGCGGTTGGCGACGCGGAAAATGTGTGTGTCGACCGCCATGGTGGGCTGGCCGAAGGCGGTGTTCAAAACCACGTTGGCCGTCTTGCGGCCGACACCGGGCAGCGCCTCCAGCGCTTCGCGGGTTTGCGGCACTTCGCCGCCGTGCCGTTCGATCAGGAGGCGGCATGTGGCGATCGCGTTCTTGGCCTTGGTGCGGTACAGGCCGATCGTCTTGATGTAGTCCGCCAGGCCTTCCTCGCCCAGCGCCAGCAAGGCCTGTGGCGTGCCGTAGCGGGGAAAGAACTTGCGCGTGGCGATGTTCACCGACTTGTCGGTCGCCTGCGCCGACAGCAACACCGCGATCAACAACTGGAACGGCGTCTCGTATTCGAGTTCGGTGGTGGGATGGGGATTGGCCGCCTGCAGGCGGGCGAAGATCTCTCGGCGTTTGGCGGCGTTCATGGGCGCGGCGTGGTGCGGCGGGCGCGGGCACGGGCCAGCGCGGATTCGATGGCGGCGCGCTTGCGGTCTTCGCTCTGCGTGTCGGCGGTAAGGGGGGGGGCGGGCTGGGCCGCGGCCTCCGGGGCCATCAGGCGGGCGTTGTCCGCGGCCAGACGTTCCAGGCGCGCCTGATGACGCTGGTGGCGCTGGCGCCCGGCGCTGGCGTCCGCGGCGCTCCAGGCGCGGCCGGCGGGCACCATCTGGATGCAATCGACCGGACAGGGCGCCACGCACAGGTCGCAGCCGGTGCACCAGTCGGGCAGCACGGTGTGCATGTGCTTGTTGGCGCCGACGATGGCATCGACCGGACAGGCCTGGATGCACAGGGTGCAACCGATGCAATGCGCTTCGTCGATGCGGGCCACCAGCAAGGGGCCGGGCTCGCCGCGACTGCGGTCCAGCGGCAACACGGCGGTCTCCAGCAGCGAGGCCAGCGCGGCGATGCCTTCGTCGCCGCCTGGCGGGCAGCGGTTGATCGGGGCGGAGCCATCGGCGATGGCGTCGGCATAGGGCCGGCAGCCGTCATAGCCGCACTTGGTGCATTGCGTCTGCGGCAGCAGGGCGTCGACGCGGTCGGCGAGAGAACGACAGGACATGGCGAACAATGAAAAACGTAAGGCGCCGCGCGGGCGCGAAACCGGGCGTGGCCGCGCGGGCGGAAAAACAAACGGGGCCGCTCGGGCCCCGTGGACTACGGTTCGGCGGGACGCGCGGCCCTAAGCCGATTGCCGGATGAACTCCGCAATTTTAGGACAGATCATTTCGCGCCAGCGGCGGCCCGAGAAAATCCCGTAGTGGCCGCAGTTGGGGGCGGTGTAATGCATCTTGCGATCGGCCGGGATGTTCTTGCACAGCTTGATGGCCGCGCGCGTCTGGCCCTGGCCGGAGATATCGTCCAGCTCGCCTTCGATGGTGAACAGCGCGACCTTCTTGATGTCGGCCGGACGCACAAGCTGGCCGTCGACTTCCCAGGTGCCGTTGGGCAGGGCGAACTCCTGGAACACCATGCGGATGGTGTCCAGGTAGAACTCGGCCGGCATGTCCAGCACGGCGTTGTATTCGTCGTAGAAGCGGCGGTGGGCCTCGGCGTCGCTGTCGTCGCCGCGCAGCAGGTCCAGGTAGAAGTCGTAGTGCGACTTCATGTGGCGGTCGGGATTCATGGCCATGAAGCCGGCGTGCTGCAGAAAGCCCGGGTAGACCTTGCGGCCCGACCCCGGGTAGCGCGGCGGCACCGGGTGGATGACCTGGCTTTCGAACCACGAATAGGGCTTGGTGGTGGCCAGGCGGTTCACCTGCGTGGGCGACTGGCGCGGATCGATCGGGCCGCCCATCATGACCATGCTGCGCGGCTGGCAGGGATCGTTGGCCGAGGCCATCAGCGACACGGCGGCCAGCACCGGCACGGTCGGCTGGCAGACGGAGATGACGTGCACGTCCGGCCCCAGGTGGCGGATGAAGTCCTGCACGTAGCGCACATAGTCGTTCAGGTGGAATGGCCCGGCCGACAGTGGCACCATGCGCGCGTCGATCCAGTCGGTGACATAGACGTCGTGGCCGGGCAGCAAGGCGCGCACGGTGTCGCGCAGCAGCGTGGCGTGATGGCCCGACAGCGGCGCCACCAGCAGCACCTTGGGATCGTCCTGCGGGGCCTGGCGCACGTCGCGGTGGAAGTGCACCAGGCGGCAAAAGGGCTTGTCCAGCACGACCGTTTCGGTGACTCGGACCGACTTGCCGCCGATCTGCGTGGCGGGCAGGTTCCATGCCGGTTTCTGGTATTCCTTGCCGATACGCGTCATCAACTCGTAGCCGGCGGCCATCTGGCGCGAGATCGGGGTGTAGGCGAGCGGGCTGTAGGGACTGGAGAACAGCTGGGAACCGGCGTCCGTGAATGCAGCGAACGGAGTCAGGAAGGCGCGCTGCATTTCGTGCAATTGGTACAGCATTGGGGAAGTCCTTCTGGGTCGTGCGTGTGCCCCGATTATTGCGCCGGGGAGTAACGGTATTTCCAATTTGTCTGACGAAAGCGTCGGAAAACCGGAATTTTTGTTGCAAAAATGCGACCCGTCATCCCTTGCGCACCAGTTTAGGGCGGAATCGGGTGGCGCCGGCAGCGTGAAAAAGGGGGATTTTCGCCGTAGGCCGGATGGGCCGGGGGGCGGGCCGGGACCGGCGCGCGATCACCAGTAGTTTTCCACCGCGAGGTTGCCGGGGATGCCGCGGCGGCCCGGCTTGAAGCCGCGCTCGCCCAGGAGCTTGCGGGCATCGGCGAGCATGTCCGGATTGCCGCAAAGCATGATCTTTGCCTGCTCCGGGTCCAGCGGCAGGCCCGCCAGGCGTTCCAGGCCGCCGTCGGCGAGCAGGGTGGTCAGGCGCGCCTGCGGCATGCCGGGCAGCGCCTCGCGGGTGGCGATCGGCAGGTACGTCAGCTTGTCCGGTTCGGCCGCGAACAGCTCGGCCAGGGACGGGTCATGGCGCCAGCTTTCGATTTCCTCGCGGTAGGCCAGCTCCGCCGCGGTGCGCACGCCGTGCACCAGGACGATGCGGCGATAGGCGCGCCACACGGCCGGGTCGCGCAGGATCGACAGGTAGGCCGACAGCCCCGTGCCGGAGGCCAGCAGCCACAGGTCGCCACCGGGGGCGAAGCGTTCCAGCGTCAGGAAGCCGTAGGGGGCTTTTTCGACGTACAGGGCGTCGCCGGGTTGCAGCCGCGCCATGCGCGGGCTGAACAGCCCCTCGGGCACGACGATGGAATAGAACTCCAGCCAGGGCTGGTGCGGGGCCGAGACCATCGAGTAGGCGCGCCACAGGGTGGGCGGTCCGGCGGGATCGTCGGCATCCGGCAGGCCGACGCGTGCGAACTGGCCCGGCAGGAAGGCATACGCATCATCGCGCGTGGTGCGCACCGAGAACAGCTTGTTGGGCACCCAGGTATGGACGTGGGTGACGGTCTGGCGCGTGTATTTGGAGTCGTCTGTCATCGGCGCATCGCACGGCGCGGGCCGGGGACGGCCGCGCGCTCGCGGATCATTTTTCCAGGTATTGCAGCTTGTCCTGCTTGCCGTTCCATTCGTCGGCGTCGGGCAGCGGCTTCTTGGCGCGGCTGATGCTGGCGAACTCGGGCGACAGCTCGGCGTTCAGGGCGATGAAGTTGAGCTGGTCCTGCGGCACGTCTTCCTCGGCGTAGATGGCGTTGGCCGGGCATTCGGGGATGCACACGGCACAGTCGATGCATTCGTCGGGGTCGATCACCAGGAAGTTGGGACCCTCACGAAAACAGTCCACCGGGCATACGTCGACGCAATCGGTGTATTTGCACTTGATACAGTTTTCGGTGACTACGTGGGTCATTCTGAGGAACTCCGGGCAGGCGGCATTTGTGTCTTGTTGGGCGGATTTTACCCAATGCGAGGCCGATACGCCGCCAATACCCTGTTGACATCGTGGCGCAATGGGGGGTGGGCCGGGCCCGCTATGCTATGGTGTCGCGAAACGATACGCGCAATCATGATAATCACCTCGCTGCTCGACACCGACCTGTACAAATTCAGCATGATGCAGGTGGTGCTGCATCAGTTTCCCGCTGCCCAGGTCGAGTACCGTTACAAATGCCGGACGCCCGGGGTCAATTTGCGCCCCTACCTGGACGAAATCCGCGAAGAAGTGCACCAGCTATGCCAGCTGCGCTTCACCGAGGACGAACTTAAATATCTGGGCGGCTTGCGTTTCATCAAAAGCGACTTCGTCGACTTCCTGGAACTGTTCCATTTGCCCGAGCGCTGCATCAGCATCCAGGAAGGCGAGGGGCCGGGCGAGATCAGCATCGAGGTCAAGGGCCCCTGGCTGCACACCATTCTCTTCGAGATCCCGGTGCTGGCCATCGTCAACGAGGTCTACTTCCGCAACACGCGCAAGAGCCCGGACTGGGCCGAGGGCCGCAAGCGCCTGCAATCCAAGATGCACCTGGTGCTGGACGACCCGGCGCTGGCCGATTTCCGCGTGGCCGAATACGGCACCCGCCGTCGCTTTTCCAAGGTCTGGCACGAAGAGATCGTCTCGACCATGAAGGCGCAGATGGGGCCGCACTTCGCCGGCACCAGCAACGTGCTGCTGGCCAAGCAGCACGAGGTGCTGCCGCTGGGCACCATGGGCCACGAATACCTGCAGGCCTGCCAGGCGCTTGGCCCGCGGCTGCGCGATTCGCAGGTGTTCGCGCTGGAAGTGTGGGCCAAGGAATACCGCGGCGACCTTGGCATCGCGCTGTCGGACGTCTATGGCATGGACGCCTTCCTGCGCGACTTCGACATGTATTTCTGCAAGCTGTTCGACGGCGCGCGCCACGACTCGGGCGATCCCTTCGTCTGGGGCGAGCGGCTGCTCGAGCACTACCGCAAGAACCGCGTCGACCCGCGCGCCAAGACGCTGGTGTTCTCGGATTCCTTGACCTTCCCGCGCGCCATCGAACTGGCGCGCCAGTTCGCCGGACGCTGCAAGGTGTCATTCGGCATCGGCACCAACCTGACCAACGACCTCGGCCACGAGCCGCTGCAGATCGTCATGAAGATGGTTCGCTGCAATGGCCAGCCGGTGGCCAAGGTGTCGGATGCGCCCGAAAAGACCATGTGCGACGATCCGGCTTATCTTGCCTATCTGCGCCAGGTCTTCCAGCTACCGCCCGCCTAGCGCCGGTCACGCCGGAAAGACGCTTGGCGCAAGCCGGGCAGGGTAAAGTTCGTCATTCTTCATATTGTTCCAACCCGTCAACTCGTCATTAGGGGAATATTCATGAGCAGCATCAAGCGCTTCCACGTCGCCAAGCGCCTGTCGGACATGGCCGTCTACAACGGCGTCGCGTACCTGGCGGGCCAGGTGCCGGACGATGCCACGCTGGACATCACCGGCCAGACCGAGCAAGTGCTCGCCACCATCGACCGCCTGCTGGCCGAAGCCGGCAGCGACAAGACCAAGATCCTGATGGCCCAGATCTACGTGGCCAACATGAAGGAATTCGATGGCATGAACAAGGCCTGGGACGCCTGGGTCGCCGACGGCAACTCGCCCCCGCGCGCGACCGTCGAGGCCCGCCTGGCCAATCCCGACTTCAAGGTCGAGATCGTCGTCACCGCCGCCGTCGCCTGATTGGCGCGGGCATGACGAAAGCCCTCCGGCTTGCCGGAGGGCTTTTTTATTTCTGGGGTCGCCGCGTCCCGTCCTGCGTACTGGCCGCCGGGCCTGCTGCTAACCTGCCGTCAGCAGCAGGCCCGCCAGCAGGCCGCCGGCCTCTTCGCACCGTGTCAGGTCGGCTGGCGCAACGGTCTTGGGGGCGGCGATCTGCGACGGCGTCTGCGCGCCCAGATTGACGATCAGCGCCGGCGCCACGGCCCGCAGGCGCCAACCGGTGCAGATGCGTTCCACCTGGCGCGCCGCGCCGGCGCCATCGCTGCCGGCGCTGACCAGGCAGGCGTAAGGCCGGCCCGGAATGCGGTCGAGCACGTCGTAATAGCAGCGGTCGAAGAATTCCTTCATTTCGCCGCTCAGGCTGGCCAGGTTCTCGGGCGCGCAGAACAGGAAGCCGTCGCCGGCCAGGACCTCGTTCGCCTGGACATCGCCGGCGCGGCGCAGATCCACGGCCAGATCGTCGGCTTGCTCCAGCAGCGCGGCGGCCGTGGCCGCGCCCCGCGCGGCGGCCGCTGCCATCTGGCAGGCCGCGCCGGTGCGGGAATGCCATACGATCAGCAGCCGTTTCATCGATAGCGCTCCAGCGGGTCCTGGCGGTAATAGGCCCGCAGCAGGCCGAACCACTCGGGCAAGGCCTGGGCCATGGGGCGGGGGTCGACGAAGAAGTGTTCCGAGCTGACGGCGAAGAACTCGGCCTCGTCGGTGGCGGCGTAAGGATCGAGCGGCAACTGGCCATACCAGGCGTCGGCCTCGGCGCTTTCCGGATCGACGTCGTGGGGAATGGAGGCCTCCACCGCGTCCAGAGCGGCGATGAAGCGGTCCAGGCTGTCGTCCAGGATGCGGCGCCAATCGCGCGGCTTGAGATCGCCATGCGCGGCCAGCGATGGCATGCCGTCGGCAGCGCCCGCCTGCAGGTCGAGTTTGTGCGCGAATTCGTGGATCACCACGTTGAAGCCGCCTTCGGACAACTGGGTGTCCTCCCAGGACAGCACCAGAGGGCCGCCATCCCAGGCCTCGCCGGCGGCGTCCTCCAGGTATTCGTGCATCACGCCGTCCTCGTCCATCCGCTTGCGCGGGATGCGGAATCCGGCGGGATACACGATGATCTCGTCCCAGCCCTCGTACAGCGTGGGTGTCAGGTTCAGGATGGGCAGGCTGGCCTGGGCCGCGATCGACAGCCGCATGAAGTCGGTGACCTCCAGGCCCTGGGCGCCATTGATCGTCTTGCTGGCCAGCAGCCAGGCCGAGCGCGCCAGCAACTGCGCGGATTCGTCGGCGTCCAGCGCCGCCAGGAAGGGGTGGGCGTCCAGCACCTGCCGCCAGAGTTCGGGTGCGATCCGGGCCTGCATCTGCGCCACCTCGGCGGCGCGCGCGCCCCGGCCCTTGAGCCAGCGCAACATAAGCTTGGGTTCCTTGTGTATATATGCCCGGTGGTTGCCGGGGTTTTCAGCGTTGATTCCCAGGGCCTGTGCGAGGCTCCTTTCGGTGTGAACAGGCCCTAGTGTAGAGTGTCGGAATCCTTGATTACCGTTGCCGCAATACTCCCGCGATGTCCGCCCCGCCCGTTCCTGATGCGCCTTCGCCTTTCGACGCTTCCTGGCGACAGGAGGCGGGGGCGGGGCTCGACGCCGATGGCCTTGCGCTTATCGACCAGGCAGTGGCCTGGTCGGTTCCCCGCTTCGAGGGCCAGCAGGCCCTGACGGGCGAACCGCTGGCCTCGCACGGCGCTGGCGTGGTGCGGATCCTGGCGGGCCTGCATACCGACGCCGCCACGCGCGCCGCGGCCCTGCTGGCCGCCTTGCCGACCGACCTGACCGCGCCGGCTCCGGCGCTGCGCAACGACCCGATCGCCGCCGCCTTCGGCGCCGAAGTCGCCCGCCTGGTGCAGGGCACCCGCGCCCTGCTGCGGCTGGGCGTGGTGGCGCGCCAGGCCAGCGACGCCGAGGCGGAAACCGGCTCGCAGAAGGAAATGCAACGCAAGATGTTGCTGGCAATGGCCGCCGACCTGCGCATCGTGCTGATGCGGCTGGCCTCGCGCCTGCGCACCCTGCGCTGGCACGCCGAAAGCAAGACGCCCTGTTCGACCGCCTTCGCCCGTGAAACCCTGGACCTGTACGCGCCCCTGGCCAACCGCCTGGGCATCTGGCAGATCAAGTGGGAAATGGAGGACCTGGCGTTTCGCTTCCTGGAGCCCGACCGCTACAAGCAGATCGCCCGCCTGCTCGAGGAAAAGCGGGTCGAGCGAGAGGCCTTCATCGCCGGCGCCATCGAACGCCTGCAGACAGCGCTGGCCAAACATGGCATCGAAGCCGAGGTCAGCGGCCGGCCCAAGCACATCTACAGCATCTGGAACAAGATGCGGGTCAAGCGCCTGGATTTCTCGCAGATGTATGACCTGCGCGCGCTGCGCATCATCGTCGACGACGTGCGCGCCTGCTACACGGCGCTGGGCATGGTGCACGAGATGTGGACGCCGCTGTCCGACGAATTCGACGATTACATCTCGCGGCCCAAGCCCAACGGCTACCGCTCGCTGCACACGGTGGTGGCCGACGACGACGGCCGCCCGTTCGAAGTGCAGATACGCACCCGCGAGATGCACCAGTTCGCCGAGTACGGCATGGCCGCGCATTGGCGCTACAAGGAAGCGGGCGCCAAGGGCGGGCAGGTGGCCGCCTCCAGCGAATACGACCGGCAACTGGCCTGGATGCGCCAGCTCTTGGCCTGGAATACCGAGGTCGAGGCGGGCGAAGCGCCCGTCGCCGACAAGTCCGACGCGGCCCGGCCTGCCGCCAAATCCGGGCCGGGCAAGAACCGCCATGCCGCCGCCGCACCCGCGCCCACGGATGAACGCATCTACGTGCTGACGCCACAGGCCCGCGTGATCGAATTGCCGGCCGGCGCCACGCCGGTCGACTTCGCCTATCACCTGCACACCGATCTTGGCCACCGCTGCCGCGGCGCGCGCGTCGACGGCCAGATGGTGCCCCTGCAGACGCGCCTGGCCACCGGCCAGACGGTCGAGATCATCTCGGCCAAGTCCGGCGGCCCGTCGCGCGACTGGCTCAACCCGCAGCTCGGTTTCCTGGCCAGCCCGCGGGCCCGCGCCAAAGTGCGCATGTGGTTCAACGCCATCGAACTGCAGCAGCGCATCACGCAAGGCCAGGCGCTGGTCGAAAAGGAACTGCAGCGGCTCGGCAAGACCGCGGTCAACCTGGAACAACTGGCGCAGAACCTCGGTTTCGCCCGCGCCGACGACCTGTACGTGGCCGCCGCCAAGGAAGAATTCAGCCTGCGCCAGATCGACGCCGTGTTCCAGCAGCCCGCGCCCGCCGCCGAGCCGCAACCGGCCGCCTTGCGCCACGCCAGCGCCGGCAGCGCCGAGAAAAGTGGCAAGAGCGGGGTGTTGGTGGTGGGCGTGGGCTCGCTGCTGACGCAACTGGCGCGCTGCTGCCGCCCGGCCCCCCCCGATGCCATCGCCGGCTTCGTGACGCGCGGGCGCGGCGTGTCGATCCACCGCTGCGACTGCCACAGCTATCTGGCGCTGGCCGCGCGCGAGCCCGAGCGGGTGATCGAGGTGGCCTGGGGCGAGACCCCGGCGGACACTTTCTATCCAGTCGACATCAGCGTGCGCGCGCACGACCGCTCCGGCCTGCTGCGCGACCTGTCCGAAGTGTTCGCGCGCCTGCGGCTGAACGTGGTGGGCGTGAACACCCAGAGCCGGCAGTCGCTGGCCCATATGGTGTTCACGGTGGAAGTGCGCGGCGGGGAATCGCTGGCGCGCGCGCTGGATGCGCTGGCCGAAGTGCCGGGCGTCTCGTCGGCGGTGCGCCGCTAGCCGCGCATGGGCCCGTGGGACGGGCCGCCCGGGTCAGGGCCGCCCGGCTAGGGGCCGCGCCGAGTAAAGCGTCCCGGGCCAGGGCGCCCGGGATCATGGCGACGGATCTCAGTGATCCAGGTTCTCGTGGGCGCGTTCGCGCATGAAGAAAGAGGCCACCAGCCCCAGCGCCACGCCGAACATCACGTAGTAGGCCGGGGCCATCGGCGACCCGGTGGTCTTGATCAGCCAGGTCACGATGAACTGGGCGAAGCCGCCGAAGATCATTACCGCCACGTTATAGGCCAGCGACAGGCCCACCGAGCGAACCCGGGCCGGGAACAGTTCCGCCATGACGGTACTGAACACGCCGAAGAAGGCCGACACGAAGAAGCACACCACGACCTGCACGGTCAGCAGACGGCTGATCGATGGCGCATCGGACAACCAGTGGTACAGCGGGTACAGCACCACCAGGTAGCCGATCAGCGAGCCGATGACGAGGGGGCGGCGGCCGACGCGGTCCGACCAGGCGCCCATGAACGGCGTCAGCAGCACCATCAGCGCCGCGCCCGCCATCTGTACCAGGAAGGTCTGGTTCAACGGCAGCTTCAGGATCTGCGTCGAATAGGTCACCAGGTAGGTGAAAGTGATGTAGATCGACACCGTCGCCGTCACCACCAGGCCCACGCCGATCAAGGTTTCGCGCGTGTGGGCGCGGACCATCTCGCCCAGGCTCAGGCGCCGCACCTCGCCGCGCGCGGCGGCCTGGCGTTCGTCTTCCTTCATCTGCTTGAAGGCATCGGTTTCGTCGATGTTGCGGCGGATATAGATGGCGATCGGCACAATAACCAGGCCGAACGCGAACGGCAGGCGCCAGGCCCAGGCAGTGATCTGCTCCTGCGTGAAGAACTCGGTGATCAGGGTGCCGCAGGCCGCGCCGAGCAGCAGCGCCAGCATCTGCCCGGCCATCTGCCACGAGCCATAGAACCCGCGCCTGCCGTTGGGCGCCATCTCTATCAGCAGGGCGGTCGAGGTGCCGAATTCGCCGCCGGCCGAAAAGCCCTGCAGCAGCCGCGCGATCAGGATGAAAATGGGGGCCAGGATGCCGGCCGCGTGATAGGTGGGCGCCACGGTGATCAGGGCGATCGACACCGCCATCAGCGAGGTCACCAGTACCATGGCTGCCTTGCGGCCCTTCTTGTCGCCATACAGGCCGAGGATGATGCCGCCCACCGGTCGCATGAAGAAGCCGACGCCGAAGATCGCCGTGGTCATCAGGATGGCGTTCAGCTCGCTGCCGGGAACGCTGGGGTCGGTGGGGAAGAACAATTTCGAGATGATCGGCGTCATGAACGCGAACACCAGGAAGTCATACCATTCGAGGGCATTGCCGATCACTGCCGCCACGATGTTGCGCGTGGGAACTGCTTTGTGCTGCACGGTTTCTCCTAGGGGCTTGCTGCTTGAAGGCCGACATTCTAGGCCCAGGCGCGCCGCGCGGCCGGTCCGGGGCGCGGGACGCGGACGCGTCCTGGCTTTACACTGCTGCTTTTGCCCAAGAGAGTTGCTACATGAACGCGCGCACCTGGCTGGAGACGCTGGTTGGTTTCGACACCACCAGCCGAAATTCCAATCTCGCCCTCATCGAGACTGTCCGTGACTGGCTCAAGGGCCAGGGCGTCGAGGCGTGGCTGGCGCACAATCCCGAGCGCACCAAGGCCAACCTTTTCGCCACCCTGCCAGCGCAGGACGGCAACCAGCAGGGCGGCATCGTCCTGTCGGGCCACACCGACGTGGTGCCGGTCGATGGCCAGGACTGGAGCACCGACCCGTTCAAGCTGGTCGAGAAAGACGGCCTGCTGTACGGCCGCGGCAGTTGCGACATGAAGGGTTTCATCGCCGGCTCGCTGGCGCTGGTGCCGGATTTTCTGGCCATGCCGCGCAAGAAGCCGATCCACCTGGCGTTCTCTTACGACGAAGAGGTCGGCTGCGCCGGCGCGCCCTACATGCTGGCCGACCTGCACGACCGCGGCATCCGCCCCGAAGGCTGCGTGGTGGGCGAACCCACCGGCATGCAGGTGGTGGTGGCGCACAAGGGCATCAACCTGTTCCGCTGCAAGGTGCACGGCAAGGCGGCGCACTCGTCGCTGACCCCGCGCGGCTGCAACGCCATCGAATACGCCGCCCGCCTGATCTGCCGCATCCGCGATCTGGCCGACAGTTTCAAGGCCAATGGCCCGTACGACCAGTTCTACGACGTGCCGTTTTCCACCATGACCACCAACCAGATCCGTGGCGGCATCGCGGTCAACACCATCCCCGAGCTGTGCGAATTCACCTACGAATTCCGCAACCTGCCGGGCATGCAACCCGACCAGATCCAGGCCGAAGTCGAAAAATACGTGCGCGATGAGCTCCTGCCGCGCATGAAGGCCGAATTCGACGGCGCCAGCATCGAGATCGAGACCGGCGCCGCCGCGCCCGCCCTGGAAGCCTCCGAAGAGGCCGCCATCACCCAGTTGGTGCGCGCACTGACCGAGGATCGCGCCACCCGCAAGGTTGCCTATGGCACCGAAGCCGGCCTGTTCCAGGGCATCGGCATCCCGACCGTGGTCTGCGGACCGGGCCACATCGAACAGGCCCACAAGCCCAACGAGTTCGTCGCGCTCGATCAACTGGCGGCCTGCGAGACCTTCCTGCGCCGCCTGGGGCAGTCGCTCTGACGCGCGCGGCCAGGCGGCGGGGCGCGCAGCCCCGCCGCGGCCGGCGTCAGGTAAAATGACGGGTTGCAAACCGGATTCGCGGACGGCAAAGGCTGGCCGCGATACCGGGGGAGATGCTTGGTGAAACCTTACGATTTTCCGGATGCCCAGGGCCATTTCGGCCCTTATGGCGGTGTTTTCGTGGCGGAAACGCTGATGCATGCGCTCGACGAGCTGCGTGCCGCCTATGACCGTTACCGTGTCGATCCCGCCTTCCTGGAAGAGTTCAACTACGAACTCAAGCATTTCGTCGGCCGTCCCAGCCCGGTCTACCACGCCCGCCGCTGGTCCGAGCTGGTGGGCGGCGCCCAGATCTGGTTCAAGCGCGAAGACCTGAACCACACCGGCGCGCACAAGGTCAATAACTGCATCGGCCAGGCGCTCCTGGCCAAGCGCATGGGCAAGCCGCGCGTCATCGCCGAAACCGGCGCCGGCCAGCATGGCGTGGCCACGGCCACGGTGGCGGCCCGCTACGGCATGGAATGCGTGGTCTACATGGGCAGCGAAGACGTGCGCCGCCAGGCCTCCAACGTCTACCGCATGAAGCTGCTGGGGGCCACGGTGGTGCCGGTTACATCCGGCTCGCGCACCCTGAAGGACGCGCTCAACGAAGCCATGCGCGACTGGGTCACCAACATTGAGAACACCTTCTACATCATCGGCACGGTGGCGGGGCCCGATCCCTACCCGCGCATGGTGCGCGATTTCCAGACCGTCATCGGCAACGAATGCCTGACGCAGATGCCCGAGGCCATCGGCCGCCAGCCCGACTACGTCGTGGCCGCGGTCGGCGGCGGCTCCAACGCCATGGGCATCTTCCACCCCTACATTCCCTACGAGAACGTGCGCCTGATCGGCGTCGAAGCCGCCGGCGAAGGCATGGACAGCGGCAAGCACGCCGCGTCGCTGGCCGCGGGCCAGGTTGGCGTGCTGCACGGCAACCGCACCTACGTCATGCAGGATGCCGACGGCCAGGTGCAGGAAACGCATTCGGTCTCGGCCGGGCTGGACTACCCGGGCGTCGGTCCCGAGCATGCCTGGCTCAAGGACTCCGGCCGCGCCGAATACGTCGGCATCACCGACGACGAAGCGCTGAAGGCCTTCCACGATTGCTGCCGCATCGAAGGCATCATGCCGGCGCTGGAGTCCTCGCACGCCATCGCCCAGGCCGTGAAGATGGCCGCCACGCTGCCGCGCGACGCCGTCATCCTGGTCAATCTGTCGGGCCGCGGCGACAAGGACATGCATACCGTCGCCGAACGTGCCGGTATCGAGCTCTAACATGACGACAACCCGTTCCGATCGCATTGCCGCCGCCTTCGGGCGCACCGCCGAATCCGGCCGTGCCGCGGCGCTCATCCCCTACATCGCGGCCGGCGACCCGTCGCCCGCCGCCACCGTTCCCCTGATGCACGCGCTGGTCGAGGCCGGCGCCGACGTCATCGAACTGGGCGTGCCGTTCTCCGATCCCATGGCCGACGGCCCGGTGATCCAGCGCGCCGCCGAGCGCGCCATCGCGCAGGGCGTGGGCCTGGGCCGGGTGCTCGACCTTGTGGCCGAGTTCCGCCAGCGCGATACCGCCACCCCCGTGGTACTGATGGGCTATGCCAACCCCATCGAACGCATGGGCCAGGCTGAATTCGCCCGCCGTGCCGAGGCCGCGGGCGTGGATGGTGTCCTGGTGGTCGACTATCCGCCCGAGGAAGTGGTCGAATTCGCCGAAACGCTTGGCCGCCACGGCATCGCCCCGATCTTCCTGCTTGCCCCCACGTCCACCGACGCGCGTATCCAGGCCGTGGCCGGCGTGGCTCGTGGTTATGTCTACTATGTCTCGCTCAAGGGCGTGACGGGGGCCGGGTCGCTCAATACCGACGACGTCGCCGAACGCGTGGCGGTGATCCGCCGCCAACTGGGCGATATCCCGGTCGGCGTGGGCTTTGGCATCCGCGACGCCGACAGCGCGCAGCGCGTGGCGCGCGTGGCCGACGCGGTCGTCATCGGCAGCAAACTGATTGAAACCATGGAGCAGGCGGTGGCCAACGCCCCCGCCGGCCAGCAAACCGACGCCGCAGTCGCCGCCGCCAGCGGCTGGCTGCGCACCATCCGGCAGGCGCTGGATCAAGTAAAACGACCGAGCGCGTCGGCCTGAGCGGCCTGGCGCGACTTCCTTACGGGATGAACAAACAATGAGCTGGATCGAAAAACTCCTGCCGCCTCGCATCAACAAAACCAGCGACAGCGGCGCCCGCCGCGTGCCCGAAGGCCTGTGGGTGAAATGCCCGTCGTGCGAAACGGTGCTGTACAGCGAAGACCTGGCGGCCAACCTGCACGTCTGCCCCAAGTGCGATCACCACATGCGCATCGGCGCCCGTGCCCGCATCGACTCGCTGCTCGACATGGAAGGTCGGGTCGAGATCGGCCAGAGCACGCGTTCGGTCGACTCTCTTAAATTCAAGGACACCCGCAAGTATCCCGAGCGCCTGGCAGAAGCCGTCAAGCAGACCGGCGAGACCGATGCGCTGGTGGTGGTCAGCGGCTCCATTCGCGGCGTGCCGGCCACGCTGGCCTGCTTTGAATTCGAGTTCATGGGTGGCTCCATGGGCTCGGTGGTCGGCGAACGCTTCGCGCGCGGGGCCCAGGCCGCGCTTGACAACAAGACGCCCTTCATCTGTGTCGCCGCCTCGGGTGGCGCGCGCATGCAGGAGAGCCTGCTGTCGCTGATGCAAATGGCCAAGACCAACGCCATGCTGACGCGCCTGTCGGCCGCCGGCCTGCCGTTCATCAGCGTGCTCACCGATCCCACCATGGGTGGCGTGTCCGCCAGCTTCGCCTTCATGGGCGACGTGGTCATCGCCGAGCCCAAGGCCCTCATCGGCTTTGCCGGCCCGCGTGTGATCGAACAGACCGTGCGCGAAAAGCTGCCGGAAGGCTTCCAGCGCGCCGAGTTCCTGCTGCAGAAGGGCGCCATCGACATGGTGGTCGATCGCCGCCAGTTGCGCGAGGAAATCGCCCGCCTGCTGGCACTGCTGACCAATCAGCCGGCTGACGTCGTCACGCCCGCCTGACCCCGTCTGGCCGGGTCTTGCTGACCCGGTGGAACGACATGCAAAAAAAGCCGCCGCGCCTCGGCGCCGGCGGCTTTTTTGCATGCCTTGGGCCCGTGTCATGACAACGCATTGTTCGCGCCGGGCGGAACAGTGTTTTCCACTTTTTTTGTTGCCTTATTGCGACATGTTGCGAGCCTTCTGGTCCGGTTTTTGCTATGTTCTGTAGTACTGGATAACACTCGTGAATTACGCCGAGATGTTCATCCCAACAAAATACGGAGTTGCTTCCAATGCAGTCAACCAAGAAGAAGATGCTTGCCCGCCTTGTCGGTTTGGCCCTTGCAGGCGCCGCGACCATCGCCAGCGCCCAGTCGTCCGAAGGCACCCAAGGTGGCGTGAGCCTGCACTACGGTGTTGGCGACCATTACCAGCGTTTCACGCTTAACTACGAGACCCCTTCGGTCTGGACCTACCAATTCGGCGGCAACTGGGGCCGCCTGGACCTGACGCCCGAACTCGGTGTGTCGTACTGGTGGGCCGACGGCGATCGCTCGCCCAGCAGCGTGTGGCAATTGAATGCCATTCCGATGTTCCGCTGGTGGACCGGCGAGCGCTTCTATCTCGAAGCGGGTATCGGCGCGACCGTGTTTTCGCGCACCCGCTTCGCCAACGAGAACATCAGCACCGCCTTCCAGTTTGGCGACCACGTCGGCCTGGGCTTCCTGCTGACCCCGAACAATCGCATCGGCCTGCGCTATTCGCATTTCTCCAACGCCAGCATCAAGCGCCCGAACCCGGGCCTGGATACGGTGCAACTGACCTACACGTACCAGTTCTGATCGTCCCGCGATCCGGTTTGGTGAAAGAACCCTCGGCAGCGAGGGTTTTTTTTCGTCCCTGGATGGTGCGGCAACATCCGCAGCCGAAGGCCAGAACGCAAAAAAAAAACCCCCATCGCATTGATGGGGGCTTTTGCCTCGCGCCGCGCTCAGTGGCGGGTTTCGACCTGAACCAGCGGTTCGTTCGAAACCGGAGCCACCGGCTTGCGCTCGCGACCCAAGCGGACCGGCGTGTGCGCCGCGGCGATGCGCAGTTGCGTCTGGGCGTGGCGCTCGGGGTCGGTTTCCACCCACTGCAGGCCGGCGGCGTTGACCACCTCATGCAGGGCCTGGGCCTTGGCCGAGGGGGCCGTCGCCGGCACCACGATAGGCTGGGCGCTGGTCGGCGCGGCCTGCTCGGTCGAGGCGGCTGGCGCAGCCACCGGAGCGGGCGATTCCACCGGGGCGGGCGATTCCACTGGAACGGGCGCGGCAAGCGGCTCGACCGGCGTGGCGACCGTTTCGGCGGGAGCCGTCGTGACCAGAGGTTCCACCACCGGCTCGGCCGTGGCGGCTTCCACCTGCTCGGCGGCGGGCGCGGCTTCGGACACCTGGCTGGCGGGTTCGACCGTCACCGGCGCGGTCGTCTCGGCAGCCGGGCTTTGCGTGGGCTGCGGCGTCACCGGTTCGGCCAGGGCAGGGGCCTGCTCGACCGGGGTGGGGGACGGCGCGGCTTCGGCCTGGATGGCTTCAGCCGCTTGTGCCGGAGCCGGCTCGACCGCAGGGGCGGTCGGCGCGGGAGCGGCGGTCACGGTCTCGGCCTGTTCGCCAGCGTCTTCCTCGGCGCCGTCTTCCAGTTGCTCTTCGCTGCCTGCCACGCCGGACTCGTCCTGGCTGCGGCGACCGCGGCGGCTGCGGCGGCGGCGGCGCTTGCGCTCCGGATCGGCGGCGCCTTCGGCGCCTTCGAGCGGCGGCACGCCATCGACGCCCTGTTCGGTGACGTCGGCTTCGGCCTGGGCGTTGGGCTGGCGGGCTTCAGGCAGTGCGGTGGCGACCGTCTGGGCCAGCGCCGCGACCATGCTTTCCTGGTCGCTCATCGGCGTGTCGGCCTGGCCTTCCTCGCGGCGGTTGCGGCCACGGCCACGGCGGCGGTTACGGCCGGCGCCGGTGTCTTCGCCAGCGGCTTCCGGCGCGGTGTCAGGACGGTTCGAGGCTTGCGCGGCCTGCACGGCCTGATCGCGTTCGCCGCGTTCGTTGCGATTGTGGCGTTCGCCCCGTTCCTGGCGCTCGCCGCGCTCACCGTCGGCGCGGCGATTGCCGCGGATGTGGCGGCCGCCCTCGCTGCCTTCGGCGCCTTCCGCGCGCGACTCACCGCGGCGGTTGCGGTTGCGGTCGGAGCCATGGCGTTCACCGCGGCGTTCCTGGCCATCGTGCCGGCCCTTGCCGCCACGCGAAGACGTGGTGGCGCGCTTGGCGCTGGCCTCTTCCTGGGTGGCGGCGGGGGCCGCCTTGGCGGGTTCGCTGCTGCCGGTGAGCCAGCCGAACAGGCGCTTGAACAGGCCGGGAACGCCCGATTGCGCCGGAGTGGCCGCGGGAGCGGGCGCCGGGGCGGGGGTCGACATCGGAGCCGGCTGCGAGGGCGTGATGCCCTTGACCAGCGCTTCCGGACGGGCCTTGATCTCGCTTTCGCGCGGCTGCCAGGGGGCGTCGGTGGCGGGAGCCTCGACCAGCTCGAAGCTGGTCTTCACTTCTTCCAGGCGCGGATCGTCGTGGCGCAGGCGTTCGATGTGGTGGTGCGGCGTTTCCAGGTGCTTGTTGGGGATCAGCACCAGGTTGACCTTCAGGCGGGCTTCCATCTTGGTGATGTCGGCGCGCTTTTCGTTCAGCAGGTAGGTCGCCACGTCGACCGGCACCTGGGCGTGGACCGCCGCGGTGTTTTCCTTCATGGCTTCTTCCTGCAGCAGGCGCAGGACGTGCAGGGCGCTGGATTCGGCGTCGCGGATCACGCCGGTGCCGTTACAGCGCGGGCAGGTGATGTGCGAGCCTTCGTTCAGGGCCGGACGCAGGCGCTGGCGCGACAGTTCCATCAGGCCGAAGCGCGAGATCTTGCCCATCTGGACGCGGGCGCGGTCGAAATGGAGGGCGTCACGCAGGCGCTGTTCGACGGCGCGCTGGTTCTTGCTGTCTTCCATGTCGATGAAGTCGATGACGATCAGGCCGCCCAGGTCGCGCAAGCGCAGTTGGCGGGCCACTTCGTCGGCGGCTTCCGAGTTGGTCCGCAGGGCGGTTTCCTCGATGTCGGCGCCGCGGGTCGAGCGGGCCGAGTTGACGTCCACGGACACCAGCGCTTCGGTGTGGTCGATGACGATGGCGCCGCCCGAGGGCAGCGTGACCGTGCGCGAGTAGGCCGTTTCGATCTGGTGTTCGATCTGGAAGCGCGAGAACAGCGGGATGTCGTCGCGGTAGCGCTTCACGCGCTGGACGTTGTCCGGCATCACCACGCTCATGAACGCGGTGGCCTGGTCGGCGATCTCGTCCGTGTCGATCAGGATCTCGCCGATCTCGGGCGAGAAGTAATCGCGGATGGCGCGGATGACCAGGCTCGATTCCAGGTAGATCAGGATGGGCGCGGAGTTGTCGCGCGCGGCGCCGTCGATGGCGGTCCAGAGCTGCAACAGATACGACAAGTCCCATTGCAGTTCTTCGACGTTGCGGCCGATGCCGGCGGTGCGGGCGATGATGCTCATGCCCTGGGGCAGTTCGAGCTGCTCCATCGTGTCGCGCAGTTCCTGGCGGTCCTCGCCCTCGACGCGGCGCGAAACGCCACCGCCACGGGGGTTGTTGGGCATCAGGACCAGGTAGCGGCCGGCCAGCGAGATGAACGTGGTCAGGGCGGCGCCCTTGTTGCCGCGCTCTTCCTTTTCAACCTGGACGATCAGTTCCTGGCCTTCGCGCAGGGCGTCCTGGATGCGGGCGGTGCGGACGTCGACGCCTTCCTTGAAGAAGCTGCGGGCCACTTCCTTGAAGGGAAGAAAGCCGTGGCGGTCTTCGCCGTAGTTGACGAAGCAGGCTTCGAGGCCGGGTTCGATCCGGGTGATGACACCTTTGTAGATGTTGCCTTTGCGTTGTTCGCGGCCGGCAGTCTCGATGTCGAGGTCGATGAGTTTTTGCCCATCGACGATAGCGACGCGTAATTCTTCCTGGTGCGTCGCATTGAACAGCATGCGCTTCATGAGAGGGTTTCTCCGTTGTCATGACGCGCCGATATCGGCGCGTGACCTCGGGCCACTCGGGCTGCGGCTGAAGCGGGCAAGAAGATGCGGACCGTACCTGGGCGGCGCCCAGGCGTATCCGCCGCGGGTCAGGCGGGCACGTCGTGCCGTGGGGCACGGGGTTCTTTCAGCAGGAGGGTCAGCTTCACTGAATGTGGTTTGACGGAAATGTGCTGTGAACGGCAGTTGCGGCTGGATTGGTTGCCGGCGCGCAGCTGGTGCTTTAAATATGCGACGATTCTTGCAGTGCTTCAAGCCGCTTGCGGCAGGCAACGGACCTGCTGGGACAGCGGGCAAGATGAATGCCACACCACTATCCGGCAGGGCGCGGTTGCGCCGGCGACCAAATGACCCAGGGGTTGAATGAGCAGGCAGTACAATGGCGGCCCACGCGCTCGACGGAGTTGCGTACTTGAGTTGCATCTCTACGCCAGCGGCTGATTCAGCCCCTTAAGGCTGTCCCGATTATATGTCGCTTTCCGCAATGCGCAAAGAAACTTCCTCCCCTATGGCCCCCCCCTCCGTCCGCATGGTGGAAGTGGGCGCCGAACACGCCGGCCAGCGCCTGGATAATTACCTGATGCGCCTGTGCAAGGGCGTCCCCAAAACCCACATCTACAAGGCCATCCGCGGCGGCGAGGTCCGGGTAAACAAGGGACGTATCTCGGTCGACTATCGGGTGGCCGAAGGAGATATGGTCCGTATTCCGCCGCTGCGCCTGCCCGACCCAGGCAAGCCCAGGCCGGTGCCGGCCGCCGAGTTTCCGGTGGTGTTCGAGGACGACGCGATGCTGGTGGTGGACAAGCCGGCAGGCGTGGCCGTCCACGGCGGCAGCGGCGTGTCCTTCGGCGTCATCGAGCAACTGCGCGCCGCACGGCCCGAGGCCAAGTTCCTGGAGCTGGTACACCGGCTCGACCGCGAAACCTCCGGCCTGCTGATGGTCGCCAAGAAACGCAGCGCGCTGCTGGCCCTGCACGCCATGCTGCGCGAGGGGCGCAGCGACAAGCACTATTACGCGCTGGTCGAGGGCGACTGGGTCAACGACCGCCAGCACATCAAGCTGTCGCTGTCCAAATGGACCACCCAGTCCGGCGAACGCCGCGTCAAGGTCGATCCCGACGGCCAGACCGCCCACACCATCATCACGCTCAAGCAACGCTTCGGCCGCTACAGCCTGGTGGACGCCGAGCTGCGCACCGGGCGTACCCACCAGATCCGCGTGCACCTGGCGGCGAGCGGCTTTCCCATCGTCGGCGACGACAAATACGGGCACGACGAAGTCCGCGCCGAGTTCTCCCGCATGGGCTTCGGCCGCATGTTCCTTCACGCGCACCAATTGACCCTGAACCATCCGCTGACGGGCGAACCGATGACGCTGACGGCCGAACTGCCGCCCGCCTGTCGGAAAATACTGAAACAACTGGAGTCGGTCTGATATGTCGTATTCGCTGGTCGTTTTTGACTGGGATGGAACCCTGATGGATTCCACGCACAGCATCGTGGCCGCCATCCAGGGGGCCTGTCGCGACCTGGAGCTGCCGGTGCCATCGGCCTCCGACGCCAGCTGGGTGATCGGGCTGTCGCTGGAAAGCGCGCTGCGCCGCGCCGTGCCGCAACTGACCCAGGCGATGCTGCCGCGCTTCCTGGAGCGCTACCGTACCCATTACCTGCTGCGCGATCCTGAACTGCGCCTGTTCGATGGCATTCCCGAGTTGTTGACGGCGCTGGCCGAGCGAGACGTGCGGCTGGCCGTGGCCACAGGCAAGAGCCGGGTCGGCCTGACCCGCGCCCTGGCCGCGACCGGCCTGGGGCCGATGTTCGACGCCACCCGCACCGCCGACGAGACCTTCAGCAAGCCACATCCGGCCATGCTGCACGAGCTGATGACCGAACTGGACGTCGATCCGGCCCGGGTAGTGATGGTGGGCGACACCTCTCATGACCTGCAGATGGCCACCAATGCCGGCGTGCATGGCCTGGGCGTGACCTACGGTGCGCACACCCTGAAGGAACTCGAAGGTTGTGGCCCGCAGGCCATCCTGGACAGCGTGCCGCGGGTGCGCGAATGGCTGCTTGGCCGGACGCTGGCGGCGGCCGCCTGAGCCGTCCCCCGCGGCTGGGCGGCCCGATCGTGAGGGAACGCCGGCAGCCCGATTGGGTCTATCGCTGATCCGCGCCGCCGCTGTCGGCGGAATATCATGGGGTCACGCAACGTCCACACTCTGTGCGAGGTGGTCGAAAGGCGCCCCCACGCGCCGGCCCTTCCAGGAGAATCCCATGCTGATACGCAAGCCCGACGACATCATTCCGTCCGATATCACCAGCGAGGCGGTCTGGCGCTCGCGCCGCGACCTTATCCTGCGCGCGGGCGTCGCGGCGGCCGGGCTGGGGCTGCCTGGCTGGGCTGCACGCAGCGCCTTTGCTCAGGGGGCCGCTGCCGGCACCCTGGCGGGGCGGCCCAATGCGGCCTTCAGCGTCATGGACAAGCAGACTTCCTTCGCTGATATCACGTCCTACAACAACTACTACGAATTCGGCGTCGACAAGGGCGAGCCCGCGTCCAACGCAGGCAAGCTGCAGACCCGCCCGTGGACGGTCAGCGTCGAAGGCGAAGTCGGCAAGCCGCGCACCTTCGACATCGACGAGCTGCTCAAGCTGGCGCCCATGGAAGAGCGCGTCTACCGGCTGCGCTGCGTCGAAGGCTGGTCCATGGTGATTCCCTGGGTCGGCTATTCGCTATCGGCGCTGCTCAAGCAGGTCGAGCCCACTGGAAATGCCAAGTATGTGGAATTCGTCACGGCCGTGCAGCGCGAGAACATGCCGGGGGTGCGCAGCGCCATCCTCGACTGGCCCTATGTCGAGGGCCTGCGCATCGACGAGGCCATGCATCCGCTGGCCATGCTGGTGTTCGGCGTCTACGGCAAGGTCCTGCCCAACCAGAATGGCGCGCCGTTGCGGCTGGCCGTGCCCTGGAAGTACGGCTTCAAGTCGGGCAAGTCGCTGGTCAGGATCCGCCTGGTGGAAAAGCAGCCGGTGTCCTCGTGGATCAAGGCCGCGCCGCAGGAATACGGCTTCTATGCCAACGTCAATCCCACGGTGCCGCACCCGCGCTGGAGCCAGGCCACCGAGCGCCGCATCGGCGAGGACGGCCTGTTCACGCCCAAGCGCAAGACCCTTATGTTCAACGGTTATGCCGAGCAGGTCGCGTCGCTCTACCAGGGCATGGACCTGAAGGCCAACTATTGAAGCCGCCAGTGGCCGAGGGCGCTGGCGCCGCCCCGGCGCGCAAGCCGCAGTGGTCGGCGCGGGCTGTCGGACGCGCCAAGCCCTGGCTGTTCCTGCTGGGCCTGGCGCCGTTCGCGCGCTGGATCTGGCTGGGCTTCACCAATGGCCTGACCGCGAACCCGGTTGAATTCCTGACCCGCTCGTCAGGCACCTGGACGCTCGTGTGCCTGCTCGTGACACTGGCGATCACGCCCTTGCGGCGCCTGACCGGGCAGCCGGCGCTGGTGCGCCTGCGCCGCATGTGCGGCCTGTTCGCGTTCTTCTATGGCGCCATGCATTTCATGGCCTGGGTCTGGTGGGACCGGGGCCTCGATCCGGCGGCCATGCTGCAAGACATCGGCGAGCGGCCCTTCATCACAGTGGGGTTCGCCGCCTTCGTGCTGATGACCGCGCTGGCGGCCACCTCCACGCAGTGGGCCATGCGCAAGCTGGGCCGCCGCTGGCAGCAACTGCACCGCGCCATCTATCTGATCGGCCTGCTGGCGATACTGCACTACTGGTGGCACAAGGCCGGCAAGAACGACCTGTCGCAGCCTGCCCTGTATGCCGCGGTGCTGGCGCTGCTGCTGGGCTGGAGACTGGTGGTTTGGTGGCGCCGCCGCCCGGGGTGAGCGGCGCGCCTTCCGGTTACAGCATGGCCAGCATGATCGCGGCGGTCTCGGCGTCGGGCCGGCCGTCGTGGAGGGCCGGGCGGTAGTGCATCTGGAAAGCCGCCAGCACATTGATGGTGGCCCGATCCAGCGTGCCGTTCTGCGGGGCGGTGTAGCCCAATCGTTGCAACTGCTGCTGGAACCAGGCGACGTCGGGCGTGCCCTGGGCCTGCAGGCGCGCCAGGTGCGAGGCGGCGCCGGCTTCGTCGTACCAGCGGCCGATGCCGGCCGCCGCCAGTTGCTTCCACGGGAACAGCGGACCGGGATCGACCTTGCGCTGGGGCGCGATGTCGCTGTGGCCCACCACGTTCTCGGGGGCGATGCCGTTGCGCTGGATGACGTCGCGCAGCAGGATGGTCAGCGTGCGGATCTGGCGGTCGCCATAGGCGTGCCACCGTGGCTTGCCATCATTGCCCTCGGTCCAGCCCGGGTTGACGATCTCGATGCCTATCGACGTGCTGTTCATGGCATTCAGGCCGTACCAGGCGCTTTCGCCGGCATGCCAGGCGGCGCGGGTCTCATCGACCAGGCGGTAGGCGCGGCCGGGGGTGTCGATCAGATAGTGCGCGCTGACCTTGCCCTGCGACAGCAGTTGCATCGAGCGCGCGTCGTCGGTGGAGGTGTAGTGCAGGACCACGAAGCGTACCCGGCTGCTCTGGCTGACGGCGGTGATGGAGGTGTCCAGGTTCAGGCCGGCGGGTCCGCGCTGGGCGCACCCGGCCAGGGCCGCGAGGGCCAGGAATACTGCGGCAAATCGGATCATGGTCAGCGCGCCAGGTACAGGAACAGGGTGGGCATCTTGTCCAGTTGCGGGGCGGGCAGCTTTTTCCACTCGGCGATGGTATGGGTGGCGATCCATTCGTCGGCGGTGGTCAGCGCGCGCGCCACGCACAGCCTGGTGTCGCCCTTCAGGCTGGCCAGCAGCGTGGCGAACATCGCGGCGTTGCGGTAGGGGGTTTCTATCAGCAATTGGGTCTGGTTGTGCCGGGCCGAGTGCTGTTCCCAGGCCTTGAGCTGCCTGGCGCGCTCGCCGGCGTCCACCGGCGCATAGCCGTGGAAAGCGAAGCGCTGGCCATCCAGGCCGCTGGCCATCAGGCCCAGCAGGATGGAGGAGGGGCCGACCCAGGGTTTGACGGTCAGGCCCAGCCGGTGGGCTGCGGCCACCACTTTGGCGCCGGGGTCGGCGACGGCGGGGCAGCCGGCCTCGGATACCAGGCCGATCTCGGCGCCTCGGCTCACGGGTTCGAGCCAGGCATTGATCTGCGCGGCGTCGGTCTTGTCCGTAAGGGTGTGGATGGTGATTTCCTGCAGCGGCCGGGTCGTGCCGATCAGCTTCAGGAAGGCGCGCGCCGTCTTGGCGTTCTCCGCGATGTAGGTGTCCAGGCGTCCCGCCAGTGCGCGCGCGTCGGCGGGCAGCCAGGTTTCGGGGGCGGCTTCGCCCAGCCCCACCGGGATCAGGTGCAGCGCGCCGCTCATGCCGCCGCCCCGGGCGCGTCCAGCGGGTCGAGGCCGAAGCGGGCGAGCATGCCGGTCAGGGCGATCAATGGCAGGCCGATGATGGCGGTCGGGTCATCGCTCTGGATACTTTCCATCAAGGCGATGCCCAGGCTTTCCGCCTTGGCGCTGCCTGCGGTATCGTAGGGTTCCTCGGCGCGCAGGTAGGCGTCGATGGCGCGATCGGACAGTTGCCGGAAGCGGCAGCGTGTGATGATGTCCGCCTGTTCCGTGTGCTGGCCATTGGTAACCGCCAACGCGCTGTGAAATTCCACGATCTGCCCGGAAAGTGCGCGCAATTGCGCTTGGGCGCGCGTAAAATCCCCGGGCTTGCCAATGGGTTGGCCGTCCACCGTGGCGACCTGGTCCGATCCGATGATGATGCTGCCCGGGTGCTCGCCGGCCACCGCCATGGCCTTGGCCACCGACAGGCGCAGCGCCAGCGCTGCGGGCGATTCGCCCGGTTGTGGTGTTTCGTCCACATCCGGCGAAATGGCTGTGAAGGGCAGGCGCAGGCGGCCGAGCAGTTCTTTGCGGTAGGGCGAGCTGGAAGCGAGGATCAGGCTGGGTTGTGAGGGCATGCGATATTTGACGCTGGGACGTAAGTCACAGTATTATCTAACGTTTTGCGGCATTTTTGCAGGGCAGCATGGCTTTTTGACGGGGCGGCGCCTCGTCGCCAGTCATCGGTTGCCTTGCCGGGATGGTCGCGAATGCACTCGGTGTGCAGGTGGTGTGCGGATGCGCATGCGGCCTGCAGCCTCGTGCGAAAGGACAGAACATCAAGCCCATCGACGCATTCGCATTCGCCCATTCGGGCAAGGAAGCGCAAGGCACCATACCTCTTGTGCGGTTGACGCGCGCGGTTGACGGACTTCCCGAGCAACCGGCGGGTGAGGCCGGCCTTGTGACGTGGTCCGTGCGCGGCGAGATGGGCAAGGCCGGGCTGCTGCAAGGTCAGCCGCTCCTGCGCATACATGTGCGGGCGAATCCGGTCGTGGTGTGTCAGCGGTGCAATGAGCCGTTCGCCTATCCGGTGGACAGCGAGGTCCTGCTGCAACTGGTCAAGTCCGAAGCCGACCTCGACGACGGCTTTGCCCACGGCGATCATGCCGCGGGTTTCGACGACGAGGACGAGGACGGCGAGGCAGGAAACGCAGGAAATGGTTTTGTGTCCAACCAGCCTGAAAAGGTGGTGGGTTCGCATCACTTCGATCTGTTGGCCCAGATCGAGGATGAGCTCATTCTGAGCGTTCCGTATGTGCCCAAGCATGATGTATGCCCGGGCGCGCAGGCCAAGGACAGCGAGGCTTCCCAAGAGCCCGTTGTCAAGCGTCCGTCGCCGTTTGCGGTGCTGGAACAACTGAAGCACAAAGATTGAGATCAACATCGGGCCGCATCGCGTACAATGCGCCCCGTTTCTAGGAGTCATCATGGCCGTTCAACAAAACAAGAAGTCCCCGTCCAAGCGCGGTATGCACCGCTCGCACGATTTTCTGGTGAATCCGTCGACCGCGATCGAACCCACCACGGGCGAAACGCACCTGCGTCACCACATCAGCCCCAACGGCTTCTACCGTGGCCGCAAGGTCCTGAAGACCAAGGCCGACGAATAAGGCCCCCGGGCCGAACTCGTACTCGGACCATTTCGGCTGAGCGCTGATACCTGGCACCCGTGATACGCATCGCCATAGACTGTATGGGCGGAGACTTCGGTCTGCCCGTCACGATTCCGGCTGCGATCGAGTTCGCCCGGCAATTCCCGGATACCCGGCTATTGCTGGTCGGGCTTCCCGACGCCATCGAAGCGGCGCTCTCCGAGCACCGCGGCGTCGAGCGTGATCGCTTCGAGATCGTGGCGGCTTCCGAAGTCGTCACCATGGACGACCCGGTCGAGGTCGCCCTGCGCCGCAAAAAAGACTCCTCCATGCGCCTGGCCGCCCAGTCCGTCAAGGACGGGCGCGCCGATGCCTGCGTTTCCGCGGGCAACACCGGCGCCTGGATGGCCATCTCACGCTACGTGCTCAAGACGCTGGACGGTATCGACCGCCCGGCGATCGCCACGTCCATTCCGAACCAGACAGGCCGCGCCACCACGGTGCTGGACCTGGGGGCGAACGTGGACTGCACTGCCGAGCACCTCCTGCAGTTCGCCATCATGGGCGCCGCGCTGTCACAGGCGGTGGACCATCGCGACAACCCCACGGTGGGCCTGCTCAATATCGGCGAAGAGGTCATCAAGGGCAACGAGGTCGTCAAGGAAGCCGCCGAGCTTCTGCGCGCCAGCCCCTTGAACTTCTACGGCAACGTCGAAGGCAATGACATTTTCAAGGGCACGGTCGACGTGGTCGTCTGCGACGGTTTCGTCGGCAATGTCGTGCTCAAGTCCGTGGAAGGCCTGGCCAAGATGTTGTCCAGCGTCATCCGCGAAGAATTCAAACGCAACCTGATCACGTTGCTGGCCGGCGCGCTGGCCAAGCCCGTGCTCAATCGCCTGCGCAACCGCGTCGACAATCGCCGCTACAACGGCGCGGCGCTGCTCGGCTTGCGCGGCGTGGTCATCAAGAGCCATGGTTCGGCCGATGCCTACGCCTTCGGTTTCGCGCTGCAACGGGCGCGCGAAGCCGTCGTGAGTAAACTGCTGGAGCGCACCGCCCAGACGGTGGCGCAGATCAACCAGCGCGTGCAGTCGGCGTCGGGCGCTTCCGCGCTCGAGTCGGGCGTGGCTGGGGACACCGCTTGATGGATACCGCAATGAAATATTCCGTGATCGCGGGCACCGGCAGCTTCCTGCCGGAACGCGTGGTTTCGAATGACGCCCTCGCGGCGGAGCTGGCGACGCGTGATATCGCCACGTCCGACGAGTGGATCGTCGAGCGCACGGGCATCCGCCAGCGCCACCTGGCCGAACGCGGCGTGACCACCAGCCAACTGGCCACCGAGGCCGCGCGCCGAGCGCTGGCCGATGCCGGGGTCGATGCTTCCGAGATCGACCTGATCGTGCTGGCCACGTCCACGCCCGATTTCGTCTTTCCCAGCACCGCCTGCCTGGTGCAGGCCAACCTGGGCGCCAAGGGCTCCGCGGCGTTCGACGTGCAGGCCGTGTGCAGCGGGTTCGTCTACGCCCTGAGCACCGCCGACAGCTTCATCCGCGCCGGCCGTGCGCGCTGCGCGCTGGTGATCGGCGCGGAAGTGTTCTCGCGCATCCTCGACTGGAATGACCGCAGCACCTGCGTGCTGTTCGGCGACGGCGCCGGCGCGGTGGTGCTGAAGGCTTCCGACAAGCCCGGTATCCTGGCCGCGCAGTTGCACGCCGATGGCAGCCAGATGAAGATCCTGAGCGCCGCCGGTAATGTGGCCTATGGCGACGTCACGGGCGACCCTTTCCTGCGCATGGATGGTCAGGCGGTGTTCAAGCAGGCCGTCACGGTGCTGGACCGCTCCGCCCGCGACACCTGCGCGGAAGCTGGGATCGAGATCGCCGATGTCGATTGGCTGATCCCGCACCAGGCCAACGTCCGCATCCTGAATTTCCTGGCGCGCAAGCTTGCCGTGCCGGTCGAGAAGGTCGTCATCACCGTCGACAGCCATGCCAATACCTCGGCCGCCAGTGTGCCGCTGGCGCTGGATGCCGCGCGTCGCGATGGCCGCGTCAAGCCCGGCCAACTGGTGCTGATGCAGGGCGTGGGCGGCGGGTTCACCTGGGGTTCGGTGCTGGCCCGCATGTAAGGACGGGATCGGCCGGGGCGCGTCATGGCGCGTCCGCCTGGCTGGCAAGTCCGACATTCCACAGACTCAGAATCAATCCACACGGTCAAACATGAAAATCGCTTTTGTCTTTCCCGGCCAGGGTTCCCAGGCGGTCGGCATGCTGGATGCCTGGTCCGATGTCGCCGCCGTTACCGATACCGTGGCGCGCGCCTCCCAGGCGCTGGGCCAGGATCTCGGCGCCCTGATCGCGCAAGGTCCCACCGAACAGCTCAACCTGACCACCAATACCCAGCCCGCCATGCTGACGGCCGGCGCCGCGTTCTTCGCGGCCTGGCGCGCGGCGGGCGGCCGTAACCCCGACGTCGTCGCGGGCCACAGCCTGGGCGAATACGCCGCGTTGACGGCTGCGGGCTCGTTGGCGCTCGAAGACGCCGTGCGCCTGGTGCGCGTGCGCGCCGATGCCATGCAGGCCGCGGTGCCCGTCGGCACCGGCGCGATGGCCGCCATCCTTGGACTGGACGATGACGCCGTGCGCGCCGCCTGCGCTTCGGCGGCCCAGGGTGAAGTGGTCGAGGCCGTGAACTTCAATGCGCCGGCCCAGGTCGTGATCGCCGGCCACAAAGGCGCCGTCGAGCGAGCCTGCGAACTGGCCAAGGCTGCCGGCGCCAAGCGCGCGCTGCTGCTGCCGGTGTCCGCGCCGTTCCATTCGAGTCTGCTCAAGCCCGCCGCCGATGTGCTGGCCGAAGCGCTGGCGGCGGTGACGGTGTCGGCGCCCCAGGTGCCGGTCATCAACAACGTCGACGTCGCCGCGCCGACCGAGCCCGGGGCAATCCGGGATGCGCTGGTGCGCCAGGCATGGCATCCTGTGCGCTGGGTGGAAACGCTGCGCGCCATGAAGGCGCAGGGCGTGACCCACGTCATCGAATGCGGTCCCGGCAAGGTGTTGACCGGTCTGACCAAGCGTATCGACCCCGAACTCACCGGCCTGGCCATCACGGATCCGGCTTCCCTCGAAGCCGCGCTGGCCGCGGTCAACGGAAACTAAGACCATGGAAAACACCTCGATGGAATTGCAGGGCAAGATCGCCCTGGTGACGGGCGCGACGCGTGGCATCGGCCGCGCCATCGCGCAGGAACTGGCCGCGCGCGGCGCGGTGGTCGTAGGCACCGCCACGTCCGAGTCCGGCGCCGCCGCCATCACCGAGGCGCTGGCCCCGTTTGGCGGCCGGGGCGTGGTGTTGGACGTGACCAACGCCGAAGCCTGTGACGCGCTGATCGATGCGCTCGGCAAGGAAGGCGGTGGTCCGCACATCCTCGTCAATAATGCAGGCATCACCCGCGATACGCTGGCAATGCGCATGAAAGACGACGACTGGTCGGCGGTCATCGACACCAATCTGGCATCGGTCTTCCGCCTGTCGCGGGCCGTGCTGCGCAACATGATGAAGGCTCGTTGGGGACGTATCATCAACGTCACCTCCGTGGTGGGTTCGAGCGGTAATCCCGGCCAGGCCAACTACGCCGCCGCCAAGGCCGGCGTCGCCGGCATGTCGCGCGCGCTGGCGCGCGAGCTGGGCAGCCGCAACATCACCGTCAATTGCGTGGCCCCGGGCTTCATCGATACCGACATGACGCGCGCCCTGGGCGAGAGCCAGACCGCGGCGCTGCTGCAGCAGATTCCGCTGGGCCGCCTGGGTTCCCCGGCGGATATCGCCCATGCGGTGGCCTTTTTGTCCGGGCCGCAGGCGGGTTACATTACCGGCACCACCCTGCACGTCAACGGCGGGATGTACATGCAATAAGTCACGAAGCGCGCGGGCGGCCGAGGCTGCCGCGCCGTCACCGGGCCTCCGGGGCGGCGACGCGCGTTTCATCCGGAAACGCCGCATATCGGCACTCCTGCGCCCCGATGGCGACAGATCAAGGTGTGCGGTGTTATTTTTGTCACGGCCTGGCGTTTGCAGTACTCTGCGCTTGGCTATAATTCGCGGGATTTTTCCCATTTGGAGATCTGCATGGAAAGCATCGAACAGCGCGTCAAGAAGATCGTCGCTGAACAACTTGGCGTGAACGAAGCCGAGATCAAGAACGAATCCTCCTTCCTTGACGACCTCGGTGCCGATTCGCTCGACATGGTCGAACTGGTCATGGCGCTCGAAGACGAATTCGAGACCGAGATCCCCGACGAAGAGGCCGAAAAGATCACGACCGTGCAACAAGCGATTGATTACATCAATTCGAACGGTAAGCAGTAAGCTCAGCCTATATCCTTCCGGTTGCCCCGAACTCGATTTCGGCGCCAACCGGGAACCGGGGCGGTTTCAGGAATTTGCCGTGTGGTCCGCGCGCGGGAAGGGCATCGATGCCCGACCCGCTGTTGCGTGTGCCGCACGCGCAGTGCATCCCGAAAGCCGCCTTTCTTTTGTCTGTTTGAGGAGTCATCCGTGAAGCGACGAGTCGTCATCACTGGCCTTGGTATCGTGTCGCCCGTCGGCAACGACCTGACCACCGCTTGGGACAATATCGTCAACGGACGTTCTGGCATCAGCCGCATCACCCGTTTCGATCCCTCGGCCATCACCACGCACATCGCCGGCGAAGTCAAGGACTTCGACATCAGCGCCTATATCTCGGCCAAGGAAGCCCGCCAGATGGATACCTTCATCCATTACGGCCTGGCTGCCGGGATGCAGGCCTGGCGCGACAGCGGCCTGGAAGTCACCGAAGCCAACGCCGAACGCATCGGCGTGATCGTCGGCTCGGGCATCGGTGGCCTGCCGCGCATCGAGGAAACCCAGGTCGAGTACATGGCCAAGGGCCCGCGCCGCATTTCGCCTTTCTTCGTGCCGGGTTCGCTGATCAACCTGATCTCCGGCCACCTGTCGATCGCCTATGGCATGAAGGGCCCCAGCTACGCCGTCGTGTCGGCCTGCACCACGGGCCTGCACTGCATCGGCGACGCGGCCCGCCTGATCGAGTACGGCGATGCCGACGTCATGGTGGCCGGTGGCGCCGAATCGACCGTGTCGCCGCTGGGCATCGGCGGTTTCGCCGCAATGCGCGCACTGTCGACCCGCAACGATGATCCTCAAACGGCTTCGCGTCCCTGGGACCGCGACCGCGACGGTTTCGTGCTGGGCGAGGGCGCCGGCGTGCTGGTGCTGGAAGAATACGAACATGCCAAGAAGCGCGGCGCGCGCATCTATGGCGAGTTTGCCGGCTACGGCATGAGTTCCGACGCGCATCACATCACGGCGCCGGACAAGGACGGTCCGCGTCGCGGCGTCCTGAACGCGCTGCGCAACGGCGGGCTGAACCTGGAAGACGTCCAGTACGTCAACGCGCACGGCACCTCGACCCCGCTGGGCGACAAGAACGAGACCGACGCGCTCAAGCTGGCGTTCGGCGACCACGCCAAGAAACTGGTGGTGAACTCGACCAAGTCCATGACCGGCCACCTGCTGGGCGCGGCCGGCGGCATCGAGGCCGTGTTCACGACCCTGGCGGTCTACAACCAGGTCTCGCCGCCCACCATCAACATCTTCACCCAGGATCCCGAATGCGACCTGGACTACTGCGCCAACGAGGCGCGGCAGATGAAGATCGATGTCGGCCTGTCCAACTCGTTCGGCTTCGGCGGCACCAACGGCTCGATGGCCGTTCGCCGGATCTGATTTGGAAGGCCCGGGCAAGGGGCGCTGGACGTTTCGCGTGCCTGTCCTGCGGCCGTCCGGCGCCGCGCTGCTGCCGGCCCTCGGACTGGCGGGTGCGGTGGCCAGTATCGTGGCCGCCGTCGCCCAATACGGCACGGCCTGGGCCGCGGCGGTCACGCTGGCCCTGCTGCCGCTGGCGGCCGGGCTGTTACACTTGAGCCGCCACAGCCTGTCCCCGGTATCGGCCCTGAGCACGGCGGCCGGCTCCGGTCCCTGGCAGGTGCGCCTGCCGGACGGCTGGCGGGACGCAACGCTGGTCGATCAGCGGCGCGGTCCGGTGTGGCTCACGCTCACCCTGCAGCTCATGCCTTCCGGGAGTATGGCCTTCAACGACCACCACGTAACTTTCACCGTCTGGCAACGGACGCTGCGACCCGACTGCTGGCGGCGCCTGTGCCTGCTGGCGGGCGCGTCGCGACGCGCGTCTCCGGCGGTCCGCCTGCGAGAGGCCACATGAGCGAGCGCGAAGTCGACGCCGAGCTTGTCGCGCGCGTCCAGCGGGGCGACAAGAAGGCATTCGATCTGCTGGTGCTCAAGTACCAGCGCAAGATCCTGCGCCTGCTGGCCCGCATGATCCGCGACCCCGCCGAGATCGAGGACGTGGCCCAGGAGGCGTTCATCAAGGCCTACCGGGCCCTGCCCCAGTTCCGGGGAGAGAGCGCGTTCTACACCTGGTTGTATCGTATCGCCATCAATACGGCCCGTAATTGGCTCGCCTCCCAGGGGCGGCGGCCGAGCGCGCCCAATGCGATAGAAACGGAAGACGGTGAAACTTTTAACGAAACCGACAACCTAACCGATATAAGCACGCCGGAGTCCATGGTCGCCAGTCGCGAGATCGCCGAGACGGTGAACGCGGCCATCGAGGAATTGCCCGAGGAATTGCGCACCGCAATCGTCCTGCGTGAAATCGAAGGTATGAGTTACGAAGACATCGCCCAGAGCATGGACTGCCCGATTGGTACGGTGCGCTCGCGCATTTTCCGTGCGCGAGAAGCCATCGCCAACAAGTTGCGTCCATTGCTAGGCACCGATGCCGAGCGTCGCTGGTAAGGAGTGGCAGTCATGCAGACTACAGCAGCCAAGACCGTCGTTGCTTCAGAAGTCTCCTGGGAGGAATCTGTTTCCGCCTGGATGGACGGAGAAGAAGCCGACGATATTCTTCCCGGCCTGTTGACCCGTGAAGGGCGGCAGACCTGGGATACCTATCACCTGATTGGTGATGCCCTGCGCAACAGCGATCTGGCACTGACGCCCAGCGCGGGCTTCCAGGCCCGCCTGTCGCGTGCGCTCGATGCCGAGCTGCCGATCGTGGCGGCGCCGCGGCGCAGGTCGCCATTGCGCCTGGGCCTGTCGGGCCTGGCGGTGGCGGCGGCCGTTGCCACGGTGGCATGGGTGGCCCAGCCGTACCTGACCGGCGGTTCCGTGGGGGGCGAGACGCGCGTGCTGGCCGACGCCAGCCTGAGCGGTGGCACCGATACCTCGGGCCTGAGCGACTACCTGGAGGCGCATCGCCAGATGGCTGGCCCCAGCGCGGTGCGCCAGGTGTCCTTCGATGCCGGGGCGGGGCGCTGATGGCCCTGGTGCTTCCGACCCGTTGGCCGGCGCTGGGGCGGGCTGCCTCGTGGCAGGCCCACCGCGCCGGCTGGTTCGCCGCTACCCTCCTGACCGCATTCCTGGCCGCGCACGACCCGGCCCGTGCCGCCGATACCGCGCCCGCCCCGCAGGGCGATGACGTGGTCCAGTTGCTTTCTCGCATCCAGCAGGCCGCGCGCAAGCAGGACTACGCCGGCGTATTCATGTACCAGCAAGGCGAGATGATCCAGTCGTCGCGTCTGGTTCACGTCCTGGACGGCACCGGCGAGCGCGAGCGTCTCGAGATCCTCGACGGACAGCCACGGGAATACCTGCGCCACAACGAAGATGTACAGTGCCTGATCCCCGACCGCAAGACCGTGCTGCTCGAGCGCCGTCGCGGCGATCGCTTCCCCGGCCTGTTGCTGGGGGACCCGGCCAAACTCACCGACCACTACAAGATCCACGCCGAATCGGCCCTGCACCGGGTGGCCGGACGCCAATGCCGGTTGATCACTATCGAACCGCTCGACAAGTTGCGCTATGGCTATCGCCTCTGTGCCGACGTCGAGACCAACCTGCTGTTGAAGGCCCAGACCCTCAACGCCGCCCGCGGCGTGGTAGAGCAGGTGTCGTTCACCTCGCTGCGCCTGGGCGCCGATGTCGATCCGCAATCGCTGGCCTCGCGCTGGAACACGCGCGACTGGAAGGTGCTCGAGCCTGCCATGAAGCCGGTCGACCTGGGAGCGCTCGGCTGGCGCATCCCGGCGCCGAAGGGCTTTGTCGTGGTGATGCAGGTGGCGCGCTCGATGGGGCGCGGCGCGACGGTCAACCAGATGGTGCTGTCCGACGGGCTGGCGGCGATTTCGGTCTTCATCGAGCCCTACGACAGCGTGCACGGGCATCATCCGCCCCCTGGCGCGGCGCAACGCGGATCGATTACCGTCTATGGCACCCGCATCGCCGATTTCTGGCTGACGGCCGTGGGCGAGGTGCCCGTGGCGACGCTTGAACAACTGGCGCAAGCGACTGAATACGTACCCGTGGCGAATGCTCCGGCGGCCGGCTCCAAGTGATGGTCGGCGTCGGCGACAAGAAGTGATTTCGGAGCAACCTATGAAAGCAATGATGGTGTCGACCCCCGGCTTGCGCCGCCTCCTGGCTGCCGCGACGGCGGGGCTGCTGATGTCGGCCACTCTCGCGCCCGTCGCGCAGGCGCAGGCGCAGGCGGCGCCCACCCCGACGGTGGCGCTGCCTGACTTCACCAGCATCATCGAGAAGGCCGACCCGGCCGTGGTCAACATCCGCACCACGGCGACCGTGCCGATTCGCGGCGTGGGTCCTGGTGGCAACGATCCGGCGGAATTGTTCCGCTGGTTCTTCGGCCCGGATTTCCAGCCGCCGGGCCAGGCGCCCGGTCCGCGCCAGCGTCCGCAGCCGCAGCAGCCCGAGGAACGCACCGTGCCGCGAGGCGTGGGATCGGGCTTCTTCATCTCCGATGACGGCTACATCATGACCAACAACCACGTGGTCAGCGATGCCACCGACATCTACGTGACGCTTACCGACGGCCGCGAGTTCAAGGCCAAGGTCATCGGTACCGACGAGCGCACCGACGTGGCCCTGATCAAGATCGATGCCAAGGGCATGACGCCGTTGGTGATCGGCGATCCCAAGAAACTCAAGAAGGGCCAGTGGGTGCTGGCCATCGGTTCGCCGTTCGGCCTGGATTCCACGGTCACGTCGGGCATCGTCAGCGCCATCGGCCGGGATACCGGCGAGTACCTGCCGTTCATCCAGACCGACGTGGCGGTCAATCCGGGCAATTCGGGCGGGCCGCTGATCAACCTGGCCGGCGAAGTGGTGGGCATCAATTCCCAGATCATTTCGCGTAGTGGCGGGTTCATGGGCATTTCGCTGGCCATTCCGATCGACGAAGCGATGCGGGTGGTGGATCAGTTGCGCACCACCGGCAAGGTCACGCGCGGCCGCGTCGGCGTGCAGATTGGCGAGGTTGGCAAGGATGTGGCCGAGGCCATCGGTCTGCCCAAGGCCGAAGGTGCCCTGGTCAGCAGCGTCGAGGTGGACGGTCCCGCGGAACAGGCCGGCGTGCAGCCTGGCGACGTGATCCTGACGTTCAACAAGGAACCGATCAAGCGCTGGTCCGACTTGCCGCGCATCGTGGGTGAAACCAAGCCGGGCACGCGCGCCGAGATGGAAGTGTGGCGCAAGGGCAAGAAGATGACCCTGTCGGTCAAGGTCGGCGAGATCCCTGTCGATAAGGCGGCCCCGGGCAAGAAGGGGGCGCCGGCCGCGCCGGAAGTGACCAACGCGCTGGGCTTGAGCGTGGTCGATGTGCCCGCCGACGTGCAGAAGAAGCTGCGCATCAAGGGCGGGGTGCAGGTCAAGGTCGCGGAGGGCATCGCGGCCAAGGCCGGTCTGCAGGAAGGCGACATTGTGTTGGCCCTGAACGACACCGACGTCACCGGCGCCAAGCAGTTCGCCGAGTTGGTTGGCAAGCTGGACAAAGGCCGCGCGGTCGGCCTGCTGGTGCGTCGCGGCGAGCAGACCCAGTGGGTGGCGGTGCCCGCAAGCAAATAAGGCCCAAGACCGGCTAAAATGGCTGGTTGCCGCAAGAGGGGGCGCCTGGCGCCCCCTCGTTTTTGCCCGGATCGCCGCCAGCAGACGTACAGATGCCGCCCAGATGAGGCTCCAATGTGGCCCAGAGGACGGGCGGCTGGTGTTCCGGCCCAGTGGCTTCAACCCCGTCGGCCGTGCCTAACCTGGCGGCGGCGTCTTGCGGCAGTTTGCCGAATGTTCCGTCCCTTTTAAATTCAAGCATGCAGCATATTCGCAACTTCTCCATCATTGCCCACATCGATCATGGCAAATCGACCCTGGCCGATCGCCTGATCCAACGCTGCGGCGGGTTGGCGGATCGCGAAATGTCGGCGCAGGTGCTCGACTCCATGGAGATCGAGCGTGAGCGCGGCATTACCATCAAGGCCCAGACGGCCGCCCTGCACTACAAGGCGCAGGACGGCAAGATCTACAACCTGAACCTGATCGACACCCCGGGGCATGTCGACTTCTCGTATGAAGTCAGTCGCTCGCTGTCGGCCTGCGAGGGGGCGTTGCTGGTGGTGGACGCTTCGCAGGGCGTGGAAGCGCAGACCGTGGCCAACTGCTATACCGCCATCGAACTGGGCGTCGAGGTGCTGCCCGTGCTGAACAAGATGGATCTGCCGCAGGCCGATCCGGACGGCGCGCGCCAGGAGGTCGAGGACGTGATCGGCATCGATGCCTCGCAGGCGGTGCTGGCGAGCGCCAAGACCGGCATGGGCATCGACGAGATCCTCGAGTCCATCGTCGCGCGCGTGCCCGCGCCGCAAGGGGACCCCGACGCGCCGCTGCAGGCGCTGATCATCGATTCCTGGTTCGACAACTACGTTGGCGTCGTGATGCTGGTGCGCATCGTCAATGGCGTGCTCAAGCCCAAGGACAAGATCCTGCTGATGGCCTCCGGCGCCACTCACCTGTGCGAGCAGACCGGCGTCTTCACGCCGAAATCTCAGCAGCGGCCGCAACTGTCGGCGGGCGAGGTGGGCTTCATCATCGCCGGCATCAAGCAGCTCGAGGACGCCAAGGTCGGCGACACGGTGACGCTCGCCGCCAAGCCGGCCGCCACGCCCCTGCCGGGCTTCAAGGAAGTCAAGCCGCAGGTGTTCGCCGGCCTGTATCCGGTCGAGAGTTCCGAGTACGACCAATTGCGCGACTCGCTCGAAAAGCTCAAGCTGAACGACGCCGCGCTGATGTTCGAACCCGAAGTGTCGCAGGCGCTGGGCTTCGGTTTCCGCTGCGGTTTCCTCGGGTTGCTGCACATGGAAATCGTGCAGGAGCGCCTGGAACGCGAATTCGACATGGACATCATCACCACCGCGCCGTCGGTGGTGTACGAGGTCGAGCAGCGCGACGGTTCGGTGATCACGGTCGAAAGTCCGTCACGCATGCCGGAGATCGGCAAGATCGCCGACATTCGCGAACCGATCGTCAAGGTCACCCTGTTCATGCCGCAGGACTACGTCGGTCCGGTGATGACGCTGTGCAACAACAAGCGCGGCGTGCAGATCAACATGAGCTATCACGGCCGCCAGGTACACCTGATCTACGAGATCCCGTTGGCCGAGATCGTGCTGGACTTCTTCGACAAGCTCAAGTCGGTGTCGCGCGGCTACGCCTCGATGGACTATGAATTCCTCGAGTACCGTTCGGCCGACGTGGTGCGCGTCGACCTGCTGATCAACAACGACCGCGTCGATGCGCTGGCCGTGATCGTCCACCGCAGCAATGCCCGTCATCGCGCCCGCGACGTGGTGACGCGCATGCGCGGCCTGATTCCGCGCCAGATGTTCGACGTGGTGATCCAGGCTGCCATCGGTGCCGAGATCATCGCCCGCGAGAACGTCAAGGCGCTGCGCAAGAACGTGCTGGCCAAGTGCTATGGCGGCGACATCTCGCGCAAGAAGAAGCTGCTGGAGAAGCAGAAGGCCGGCAAGAAGCGCATGAAGCAGGTGGGAACCGTGGAAATCCCGCAAGAGGCCTTCCTGGCCATCCTGCAGGTGGAAGACAAATAGAACCCGAGAAGGCGATTAGCTGATGAGTTGGAACTTTGCCCTGATCCTGTTTGTGCTGCTGGTGCTGACCGGCGTTGTCTGGGTGCTCGACCTGGCCGTGTTGCGGCGGGGGCGCGAGCGTCGGGCGCAGGAGGCGATGGCGCAGTACGATGCGGCGCTGATCGGCGATGCGCAGGAGGCCGAGCGCCTGCGGCGCGAGGCCGGCGACAAGGCCCGCCGCGTGCCGTGGTGGATCGAGTACGCGGTCAGCTTCTTTCCGGTGATCCTGTTCGTGTTCGTGCTGCGCTCGTTCGTGGTCGAACCGTTCCGTATTCCGTCGGGGTCGATGTTGCCCACGCTGCAATCGGGCGACTTGATCCTGGTGAACAAATTCAGCTATGGCCTGCGCCTGCCGGTGATCGACAAGAAAGTGATCAACATCGGCGAGCCCCGGCGTGGCGACGTGTTCGTGTTCCGCTATCCGGTCGATCCCGATGTCGACTACATCAAGCGCGTGGTCGGCCTGCCGGGCGACGAAGTTGCGTACATCGACAAAAAGCTGTACGTGAACGGAGAATTGGTGCCGCATGTGCGCGATGGCGACTATTTCGAGCCGGACCGTGTCTCTTATATCGCACAATATAAAGAGAAATTGGGCGAAGTTAACCACAATATCCTGCTGGATGAGAGCCGTCCGCAGGAATATCGGCCGCAATACCAATTTCCCAACCTCGGGAACTGCCAATATTCCCGCGATGGAGTACGCTGCAAAGTACCTGAAGGGCATTATTTCGCCATGGGCGATAATCGGGACAACAGCGCCGACAGCCGATACTGGGGTTTCGTGCCGGAATCCAATATCGTCGGGAAGGCGTTCTTCATCTGGATGAATTTCAGCGATCTCAGCCGCATCGGCCGGTTCAACTGATTATGTCGCTAGCCACGCTAGAAAACCGGCTGGATCACCACTTCGGTGATCCGGCATTGCTTGAACAGGCGCTGACGCACCGCAGCCATGGCGCGCGCCATAACGAGCGCCTGGAATTCCTCGGGGATTCCGTGCTCAACTTCGTCGTCGCGGCGATGCTGTTCGAGCGTTATTCGAAAATCGACGAAGGCGACCTGTCACGCCTGCGCGCCAACCTGGTCAAGCAGGCCTCGCTGGCGGACATCGCCCAGCGCCTGGAGCTGTCGCAATACCTGCGCCTGGGCGAAGGCGAATTGAAGAGCGGCGGCTTTCGCCGCCCGTCGATCCTGGCGGACACGGTCGAGGCCCTGTTCGGCGCCGTGTTCCTGGATGCCGGTTTCGATGCGGCCCGCCGCGTGATCATGCGCCAGTACCAGCCGGTGCTGGCCTCGGTCGACCCCAAGACCCTGGGCAAGGACGCCAAGACCTTGCTGCAGGAATTCCTGCAGGGCCGCAAGCTTGCCCTGCCCGTGTACACCGTGGTGGCCACGCATGGCGCGGCGCACAGCCAGCAGTTCGAGGTCGAATGCGCCATTCCGGCGCTCGAGATCAAGGTGAACGCGCCGGGCGCCAGCCGCCGCGCGGCCGAGCAGTCGGCCGCCAAGCTGGCGCTGGAGGCCGCACAGGCCATCAGCCCGGCGTCCAAGGCCGCCCGCAAGTCGGGCAAGGCGCGCAAGACCGCGCAGTTGTCGCTGCCCGTGGCAGTGTCCCAAGAGACTAAATGAGCGATACCCCTTTCCGTACCGGTTTCGTGGCCGTCGTTGGCCGCCCCAATGTGGGCAAGTCCACGCTGACGAACGCGCTGATCGGTTCCAAGATTTCCATCGTGTCGCGCAAGGCGCAGACCACGCGCCACCGCATCCACGGCGTGCTGACGCGCGACCACGAGCAGTTCGTGTTCGTCGATACGCCCGGGTTCCAGACGCGCCATGGCGGCGCCATGAACCGCATGATGAACCGCGTGGTGACACAGGCCCTTGCCGACGTCGACGTGGTGGTGCATGTGGTCGAGGCCGGCAAGTGGTCGGAAGGCGACGCCAAGCTGCTGCCGCTGCTGCCCGCGCCGGAACGCACCATCCTGGTCGTCAGCAAGATCGACGCGCTGAAGAACCGCGACGAACTGTTCGCCTTCGTCTCGAAGATCATGGCGCTGCATCCGTTTGGCGCCGTGGTGCCGGTCAGCGCCACCAAGAACCAGCAGCTCGACCAGTTGCTGCAGGAAATCGCGCTGCGGCTGCCCGAAGGCGAGCCGATGTTCGAGGAAGACACGCTGACCGACCGGCCGATGCGCTTCATCGCCGCGGAGCTGGTGCGCGAGAAGATCTTCCGCCTGGTGGGCGACGAATTGCCCTACGGCTGTACGGTCGTGATCGAGCAGTGGGAAGAGACCGACAAGGGCGCGCGCATCGCCGCCTGCGTCGTGGTGGAGCGCGACAGCCACAAGCCGATCCTGCTGGGCACCGGCGGCATGCACATGAAGCGCATCGCCTCCGAGGCGCGGCAGGATATCGCCAAGCTGCTGGACAAGCCGGTGCACCTGGAGATCTACATCAAGGTGCGCAAGGGCTGGTCCGACCGCGAGAGTGCGCTGCGCGACCTGGGCTATGAGTAGACGGGCGCCTCGCGTCCAGGATCGCCCCGGATACATGCTCCACGCCACGGCGTGGCGCGAGACATCCCTTATCGTCCAGACTTTTTCGCGCGATCATGGCTGTGTCGCCATGGTCGCCAAGGGCGCCAAGCGCCCGTATTCGGTGCTGCGCCCGGTGCTGTCGGCGTTCCAGCCGCTGCTGCTGTCCTGGACCGGCAACGGCGAGGTCAAGACCCTGACGCGCGCCGAGATCATGGGCGTGCGCGCCTTGAACGGCACCGCGCTGATGTCGGCGTGGTACATGAACGAACTGCTGCTGCGGCTGCTGCCGCGCGAAGATGCCCATCCGTTGCTGTTCGATGCCTACGACATGGCTTTGCAGCAGTTGGCGGGCGGGAGCCGCGCGGCTGGCGCGTTGCGTCGCTTCGAGTGGACGCTGTTGCGCGAAACCGGTTATGGCGTGGATGAAGCCGAACCGGACTTCGATGATCCCGTAATCGAACCGGCCCTGCGCCGGGACCTGCGGGAACGCCTGGCCGAGAACCTGGCGGGCCGGCCCCTGGCCACGCGCCGGGTGCTGATGGACCTGCAGCGCCTCTGAACCCGCGACGCGCCCGGCCATGACCTTCACGCTCAAACAGGTCGAGACATTTCGTACCGTCTACGAAACGGAAAGCGTGACCGCCGCGGCCCGGCGCCTCGATGTGTCGCCGGCCACCGTCAGCGCCACGCTGGCCGCGCTCGAAGCCGCCATTGCGTTGCGGCTGTTCGAGCGCGTACGCCAGCGCATGCATCGCACTCCCGAAGCCACGCTGCTCTACGAGGAAATCCGCCGTCTGAACGTGGGCCTGGAAACGCTGGGGCGCAAGATTCGCGCCATCCGCGGCGCGGCGCAGCCGCGCCTGCGCATCGGTTGTATTCATGCCTATAGCGGCGCCATCGTCAGCGACGCGATCGCGCGCTTTCGCCAGCGCTATCCCGACACTCCCTTGTATCTGCAGATTCGCGATTCGAACACGCTGCGCGACATGGTGGTGTCGGGCGAACTCGACATGGCCGCGGTGGCCGACGAATCTGAACTGGAAGGGCTGCGGGGCCACCGGCTGGCAAGCCTGCGGGCGGTGGCGGTGTTTCCCGAAGGGCATCCGCTGGCGCGAATGCAGCAGGTTGGCCTGGCGCAACTGGCCGAGGCCGACGTGATTGCCCTGAACGCCGAGGATGCTTCGCGCCAGCGACTGGACGCCTTGTTATTGCAGGCCGGGCTGGGACTGAAGGTGGCCATCGAGACGCCGTATTCGGGCACCGTGTGCCATTTGGCATTGGCAGGCCATGGCGTCGGCATCGCCAATCCGGCGACCGCCGTCGGCCTGGAGGCGGCGGGGTTGTGCCATCGGCCGCTGGCGGCGCCAGTGCATTTCGAATGCCACATGATCGTACATGGCAGCCGGCCGCTGTCAGAGGCCGGCAAGTTCTGGGCGACCTGCCTGCGCGCCGCGCTGGCGCCGTTGGTGGAGCGCTACGGCGTCAAGCGCGCCTGAAGGCTTGCCTAAGGCGCTTCATGGCCCGGCCGCCCGCCTGTGCGGCGGGCGGAATCAGCCGCGCCGGCCATCCGAGGTCAGGATCAACACGACCGACGATTCGGCATCGAGTTGACCGGCGCGCCGCAGCCGCGTGACGGCGGCCAGCGCCGCGGCCGATGACAGTTCGGTCGCCAGCCCCACGCGTTCGAGCCCTTGCTGGGCCTGCGCGGCGGCTGCATCGGAGACCTCGACCGGCAATCCGTCCGTGCGCCGCAGGGCCTCCAGCGCTTGCAGCGTGACGGTGCCGCCGGCGATCGAATACTGGTCGGTCGCGCCTTCCCACTGGCCACGCGCGTCGCCGGCATCGCGGGCACGCGACAGGCGCGCAAAAGGTTCGACCGCGTGCAGCCGCGGCAGGCGCGGGATGCGGCCGGCGCGCAGCAGCTGCTGCCAACCCAGCGCAATACCCCACAGCAAGTCACCGCGCGCGCTGGGCACCACGATATCGCTGGGCAGGCCGCAGGCGTCGAGGATTTCACCGGCGATGGGTTTATAGCCCTCGACGCCATACGGATGTGTGCCCACGGGGGGATTCAGGTAATTGGTGCCAGCGAACGCTCCCTGATTGCGGCACAGCTCCGCGACATGGGGCCAGCGGGCCAGACTGTCTTCAAAGGCGGTCAGGCGCGCGCCGAAGCGTTGCATGGCCTCGCGTTGCAGCGGGGGGCAATTGCGGGTGATGGCGATGTCGGCCCGCAGGCCGGCGGCGGCGCAGTAAGCCGCCAGCGACACGCCGGCATTGCCGCTGGAGGCCGCGGCCACTCGCGTCGCCCCGGCCAGGCGCGCGCGCGATACCAGTTGAGCCGCCATGCGGTCCTTGTGGCTGCCGGTGGGGTTGGCGCTTTCGCACTTGAGCCACAGTTGCCCGACACCTTCCGCCCGCGCCAGCGCGGCGGCGTCCAGGCAGGGCGTGGCGCCTTCGCCGAGCGTGACCGGGTTCCATACCGGCAGTTCCATGGCACTGCCGGGAGCGCCGTCGTAGTGGCATTCCAGCGATGCCGGATGGCCCGCGGCGAGACAGCGGGGGCAGCCCTCGGGGTAATCGGCGGGGAGGAACATGGCTTCGCAGCGGATGCAGCGCAGGCCGGACAAGCGGGGGTTCATCAGCATGGTTCAGTACAACGAGGCGAGAGTATCCAGGGGGAGGGCAGGCGCGACCTGCAGCAGGCAGTCGCCATCGTCGCTGCGGGCGATGGCGCGCAGGCAGACGACGGTGCCGGCCTGCGGGCTGGCTAAGCCGCGGGCGGGCAGGTCTGGCCGCGCCGGTTCGATGAGCTGGCCGATGGCCTGGCCGGCCGTCACGGCCTGGCCAAGCTCCACGGCGGGAATGAAGACCCCGCTCTCGCGGGTTCGCAGCGTGGCGGGAGGAGCGTCCAGGTCGTGCAGCGTGGGATTTGCCTGGCGCGATGGCGCGTTGGTCAGCAGGCCGAGTTCGGCCAGGCAGCCGAGCAGGCCGTCGCGGCAACGATCCACCAGCGTGCGGGTGGTTTCGCGGCCGCCGCCGATTTCCGCGCTCAGGCGCAGCACTCCCAGGCGGCTGGCGGCCGCCGGCAGGGAAGCGCTTTCGGTGCCGCGGAAGAATACGCAGTGCGGCAGGCCGAAGGCGCGTGCAAGCGCCGGCAGGCGCTGGTCGAACGCGTCATCGCCGTAGCGCGTGATGACCGACGACGGCAGGTAGCGCAGCGAGGCGCCGCCACTATGGACGTCCACCAGGGCCTGGATGCGCGGCAGCAAGCGCGCTTCCAGCGCGGCGGCCACGCTTTCGGTGTAGCCGCGCGCCGGCGCGCCGAGAAAGGCGCGATTGAGATTGCCGTGGTCCGATGGCGACAAGCGGGTGCCGGCCAGCGACGCCTCGGCGTTGGCCGCGGGTAGCAGGTAGACCGTGCCGCGTTGCAGTATGCCCGGCAGCAGTTGCCATAGTTGCAGGATGGCGGCCTGGCCTTCCCACTCGTCGCCATGCACGCCAGCCAGCAGTGCGACGGCGGGGCCGGGGCCGGCCTCGATCTTCAGGACCGGCACGGTGACGCGCCGGTAGGCCGAGGTATTGGTGGCGGCGGCGCAGGTGAAGTCCTCGCGGCTCAGTTGTGCCATGTCGCGTTTCCGGAGCGTGGGGGGCAGGCCGTCAATCCAGTTTCGTGCCGGCGGCCTTGATGATGTTTTCCCATTTGGGCAGTTCCTTCTGGATCTGGGTCTTGACGTCATCAGGCGTGCCGCCCAGCGGCTCCTGCGATCGACTACGCAATTCCCGCGCGACCACGTCCGAACGCAGCGCCTGGTTCATGGCCGCGTTCAGCCGCGCGATCACCGCGGGCGGGGTGCCGGCCGGCGCCACCAGCGCGCTCCAGGCCGATTGTTCGTAATCGGGGTAGCCTTGTTCGGCCACTGTCGGCACGTCGGGATTCGAGGCGGCGCGACGCTTGGTCGTCACGGCCAGGGCACGCAGCCGGCCGTCCTTGAGATTACCGATGAGGGGCGGCAGGTTTTCCATCATTGCATCCACATGGCCGCCGAGCAGGTCGGCCAGTTGGGCTGCGGTGGCCTTGTACGGGATCTGGCGCACGGCGGCGCCGGTCTGGGCGATGAACAGTTTGACGCCGACCTCGCTGGTGGTGCCGGGGTCGGCCGAGGTCATGGTCAGGCGGTCGGGCTGGGCGCGGCTGGCGTCGATGAAATGCTTGAGATCGCGATAGGGCGAGGCGGCATTGACGACGATGACGTTGGGCGTCTCGGCCACCAGCCCGATGGGCGTGATGTCGCGATCGAGGTCATAGAGCTGCTGCGTGAAGAGATAGCGATGCAGCACCAGCGTGCCGACGTGGGCGTAGCCGATGGTGTAGCCGTCCGCCGCGGCGCGTACCAGCGCCTGCGTGCCGATGCGGCCGCCCGCGCCGACGCGGTTTTCGATCACTACCGGCTGGCCCAGCACACGGCTCATTTCCTGGCCGACGAGCCGGGCGGTGATGTCGGCGTTGCCGCCGGCGGCGGCCGGCACGATCATCGTGATCGCCCGTTGCGGGTATTCGGCCAGCGCGGGCTGCGCGGTCAGGCAGAGCAACAGGGCGGCAAGGCTGGCGGAGCGTTTCATGACGATTCCCGGAACGTTGAGGGCTGCGCTATTGTGCGGCGGCCGTGCCGGGATGACGTTTGGTTTTCTAAGATGGTTGTTCGGTAAAAACTAAGGCCGAGGCGGTGGCTGGTCGGCTTTGCGCCCCAGGCCGTAGCCGAGCGCCGCCGCGGCCAGCGCGCACAACGCGCCCAGCAGGGCGATCAGCGCCACGCCGTGGCCCAACGCATCGACGCCGGCCTTGACCCAGCCGCTGGCCGCGTCGCCAGCGCGATAGACCACGGTGTCGATGACGTTCTTGGTCTTGTATTTGTCCTCGGGCGGGACCGCGGTGAATAGCATCTCGCGTCCCGGCTTGACCAGGGCGTATTCGCCGGCGCGCCGCAGGACCATGGCCACGGCCAGCACCGCGAATACCGGGTAGGCCGCCAGCGCCAGGAACGCCAGCGCCATGGCCAGCGGCACCGCCGCCATCAGGAATCGCACGCCCAGCCAGGCGGCGACGCGGCCGGTGAGGAATAGTTGCGACAGCAGCGCCAGGGCCTGCACGATGAAGTCCAGCGTGGCGAAGACGCGGATGCGCTGCGCCTTGTCCGGGAAGGTATCGGCCACCAGCCGCGCCTGTTCCATGTAGAGGAAGGTGCTGAGGGTGGCCAGCAGCAGCACCAGCACGGCGATGCCCAGCAGGTAGGGCGACTGGAACACCCGAGACAGTCCGGCCAGCATGGCGCCCGGGATCGGGCGCGCCAGTTCGGCGGTCTCGGCCTCGGGGCGGATCGCGGCGCGCCAGCGCAGCAGCCAGCGCTTGAGCGGCAGCGTCGCCGTTAGCAGCAGCGCCGACAACAGCAGCAGGCCTGCCGCGCCAAGCGTGCCCGCCAGCAGGCCGCCCAGCAGGGGACCGCACAATCCCCCGGCGCTGGCGCCGGCGGCGATGAAGGCGAACAGGCGCTTGGCCGACTCCATGCGGAACACGTCGGCCATCAGGCTCCAGCCGAGCGAGACCACGAACAGGTTGAAGACCGACAGCCACACGTAGAAACTGCGCGCGGCCCAGACGCCGTCGGGCTGCCAGTGGAACAGCGCCGCGTAGCCGGCCATGGTGGCGGCGAACACCGCGTAGGCCCAGGTCACCAGCGTGGCGCGCGGCACGCGGGCCGACAGCCAGCCGAACAGCGGCACCACAGCCAGCATGGCCAGGAAAGTGGCCGTGAACAGCCATTGCAACTGGTCGACGCCGGCCTGGATGCCCAGGGTCTCGCGGATCGGCCGCAGCATGAAATAGCCGCAGAACAGGAAAAAGAAGAAGGCGAAGCCGCAGGCGCCCGCCGCCACCTCGCCGGGTTGGATTCCCAGCGCTTGCGCTGTCCGCTGGCGCCAGGAGCCGGCGGCGCGCATGGTTTCAGTCCAGCAGGGCGGCGATGCGTTCGCGCAGCGCCGCGTCCGGTTGTGGCCCGAAGCCGGCCCGCGCGTTGTCCGCCATGTTGGCCGGCTTGGAGGTGGCCGGGATGGCGGCGGTCACGGCGGGATGGCCGATGATGAATTTCAGGAACAACTGCGCCCACGAGGTACAACCGATTTCACCGGCCAGGTCCGGCAGCGGCCGGCCCCTGACATGGCGGAACAGCGCGCCGTCCTGGAACGGCCGGTTGATCAGCACCGCGACGCCATTGGCCTGGCAGGCCGGCAGCAGGCGCTTTTCGGCATTGCGCGCGCCCACCGACAGGTTGATCTGGAGGAAGTCGGGTTTTTCCTTTTCGACCAGCCCGGTCAGTTCGTCATGGGCGGCGTCGGTGTAGTGCGTGATGCCGAGGTAGCGCGTCACGCCCTGCTGCTTGAGTTCGCGCAGCAGCGCCAATTGGTTGCGGGTGTCGATCAGGTTGTGGACCTGGATCAGGTCGAGCTTGTGCGTGCGCAGCGCGCGCAGCGAGTTGTCGATCTGGCGCCGTGCCGCCTCGTGGCCCTGGGTGCTGATCTTGGTGGCCAGGAACACCAGCGGACGCCGGTCCGGCTCGCGCGCCAGCAGCGCACCGGTGACGGCCTCGGCCTGTCCGTAGCTGGGGGCGGTGTCGATGAGCGAGCCGCGCGCCGCCAGCAAGGCGTCCACGACCTGCGCCAGCGGCGCCATGGCGGCCGCGTCCGAGGGCGACACATTGAAGGTGTCGGCGGTGCCCAGGCCGATCACCGGCAGCATGTCGCCGGTGGCCCCGATCGGGCGGGCGAGCATCGGCTGCCGGGTGCTCAGGGCGCTTGCCGTCCAGGGCTGGGCCAGCAGCGGCGCGCAGGCGGCGGCCTGCAGGAATCGACGGCGATCAGGCATGGCTCGCTCCAATGAAAAAGGGCCTGCATGGTTCATGCAGGCCCTTGCGACTGTCACAGCGGCGCGCTTACTCGCGGTTGCCGCCAAAGATGCCCAGCAGCATCAGCAGGTTCGAGAAGACGTTGTAGACGTCCAGGTAGATGGCCAGCGTGGCGGACACGTAGTTGGTCTCGCCGCCGTTCACGACGCGTTGCAGGTCGACCAGCATGAACGCCGAGAAGATCACGATGGCCAGCACCGAGATGGTCAGCATCAGCGCGGGCAGTTGCAGGAAGATGTTGGCCAGGGCCGCCACCAGGATCACGACCGCGCCGATGAACAGGAATTTCTGCAGACCGGACAGGTCGCGCTTGATGGTGGTGGCCAGCGTGGCCATCGTGCCGAACACGATCGCGGTGCCGCCGAAGGCCGTCATGACCAACTGCGAGCCGTTGCTGAAGCCCATCACGAAGCCGAGCAGGCGCGACAGCATCACGCCCATGAAGAAGGTGAAGGCGAGCAGCAGCACCACGCCCAGCGAGTTGTTCTTGTTTTTCTCGATGGCGAACATCATGCCGAAGGCGCCCACCAGGAACACGATGGCGGACAGGCCCGGGCTGGCGCCCATGACACGATTGATGCCGGTGTACAGGCCGACCGCCGCGCCCAGCACGGTCGGGATCAGCGAGAGCGCCAGGAGCCAGTAGGTGTTGCGCAGCACTTTGTTGCGCGCGACCTCGCCCGGCGCGCCGGCCAGGGTGCCGGAACGGTTAAAGGGGGACGGACGATATTCGTTCATGGACGACTCCTGTGTACGGCAGAAAGTGATTTGCCTAGAAGGCTTAGATGCCAAGGATACCTTACAGTTCCCTGAAGAATCCAGTTTTCGGAGGAAAACACGCATAGGGAGGGCGCACGCGCTGCCATCGCATGACCCCATGATGGGGACGGTTTTGGCGGATTCAACCGGGCCTGACCTCGCGCATCACCCGCGCCACGATCGCTGGCAGTTCCGCGTCCATGCGAGCCTGGATCTGGCTGATGGCGTCGGCCAGGGCGAGCCGCATGGCCTGCTCGATTTCGGCCTGCAGGCGCGCGGCCAGGATCGGGGAGGGGGGCGTTTCGGACCGGGGCGACGCAGCGCTGCCGCCCGGATGAGCCGGCGCCTCGTTACCGGCCACATCGGTCAGCAATGGCACGTCGTCGTCGGCCACGTCGGTCAACAACGGCCAGGCATCGTCCGCATCCGGGCGGGGAGCGCCGGGCGCGTGCGCGCCTGGCGTGGGGCCGGGCGGCGGCTGGTGCGGCGCCAGGGTGGGTTCGGCCCGCTGGGTCAGGGTGGGGATGCCGGCGTCGGTGGGGTGGTGGGGCATGGAAGGCTCCCGGGATTCGAGATGGCGTTGTCTGGAGGCAACGCCGGGGCGTAAAGAGAGGAAAGGCGCTTGGGACGCTCAGCCGCCCGCTTGACGCTGGCTCAGGTCATGGCTGTGCGGCGCATGGCCGGCGCCCTGGTATACGCGCCAGCGCTGGCGCGCGGCCTGCTTGTCGTCGGGATCGTCGGAGACGATTTCGAGCAGGCGCTCGAAGGCCTCGAAGCCCGGCGGGCAGCCATCGTCAAGATTGAGCAGCCAGGGCTGCGGCTGGTCGCCCGCGACGGCGGCCTGGGCCGCCTGCCACGGGTCGCCGGCGGTCAGGATGATGGGCGTTTCGGTCGCCAGCGGATCGTTGGCCAGCACATGCGGCACGAACGAGGTGTCATCGAAGGCCCACAGCATCCGGTCGAAAGCCGCCAGGCGCGAACCTTCCGTACAGTAAACCACCAGGCGCTGACCTGCCAGGTAGCGCTTGCGCACCACCTGGCAGGCCATGCGCAGGCGATCGGGCGCGCCGAAGGCGAAATCGATGCGCGTCATGCCAGCTTCCGTGCGTGGCCGCTCAAGCCTGGTCCAGCAGGAACTGCATCAGCAGCGGCACCGGACGGCCGGTGGCGCCCTTGTCCTTGCCGCTCTTCCAGGCAGTGCCGGCGATGTCCAGGTGGGCCCAGCGGTACGACTTGGTGAAGCGCGACAGGAAGCTGGCGGCCGTGACGGCGCCGGCCGGAGGGCCGCCAATGTTGGCCAGGTCGGCGAAGTTGGACTTGAGCTGGTCCTGGTAGGCGTCGTCCATCGGCATGCGCCAGGCGGTATCCAGCGCCTGGCGGCCGGCGGACGAGAGGGCCTCGGCGAGCGCGTCGTCCTTGGTGAACAGCCCGGTGTTGACGTGGCCCAGGGCCACCACGCAGGCGCCGGTCAGGGTGGCGATGTCGATCACAGTGGATGGCTTGAAGCGCTCGGCGTAAGTCAGCGCATCGCACAGCACCAGGCGGCCTTCGGCGTCGGTGTTGAGGATCTCGATGGTCAGGCCGGCCATGCTGGTGACCACATCGCCGGGCTTGTTGGCTTTGCCGCTGGGCAGGTTTTCGCAGGCCGGGATCAGGCCGATCACGTCCAGCGGCAGCTCCAGTTCGGCCAGGGCGCGGAATGAGCCGAGCACGCTGGCGGCGCCGCACATGTCGTACTTCATCTCGTCCATGGTGGCGGCGGGCTTGAGCGAAATGCCGCCGGCATCGAAGGTGATGCCCTTGCCGACCAGCACGATGGGGCCTTGCGCGGCCTTGGCCCCCTTCTTGGCGGGCTTGCCGGCATGGCGCAGGACGATGAAGCGCAGGGCTTCCTCGGAGCCGCGCGCCACCGACAGGAACGAGCCCATGCCGAGGGCCTCGACCTGTTTGCGGTCCATGACTTCGACCTTGAGCGACTTGAACTCGCGCGCCAGGCGCTTGGCGGTGTCGCCCAGGTAGGTGGGCGTGCAGATATTGCCCGGCAGATTGCCCAGCGTGCGGGTCAGTTCCATGCCGTTGGCGATGGCGGCGCCTTCGCGCAGGCCCTTCTGGGCCTGCGCGGCGTCGGCCCGCTCGACGATCTGCACGATCTTCTTGAGCTTGGGACGGGCGTCGCGGTCGGGCTTGCCGAAGCTGGCGTCGTAGTGATAGGTGGCGCTGCCGGCGGCAATGGCCGCGCTGCGGGCGCGGGCGATGATGGCCACGTCGGCGATGGGGTTGGCGGCCAGCGTGGACACGCCTTCGGTCAGTTGGGCGGCGACGCAGGCGGCGGCGAAGGCCTGCTCGGCGCTGGCGTGGGCGCGGGCCGAATATTCGTCCTGCTTGCCCAGCCCCACCAGGACCACGCGCTGGGCCGACACGCCCGGCAGGGAACGCAGCACCAGGGTGGAACCGGCACGGCCGCGGAATTCGTTTTTCGCCACGGCGCGCACGGCGCCGTTGGAGGCGCGGTCGATCAGGTCGGCGGCGGGGCTCAACACGCCGTCGGCGTAGACCCCGACCGCCAGCGCGGCGGTCTTGATCTGGTGCAGGGAAGCGGTGGTCTGTGTGCTAAATTCCATGAGGGTTTCCCGTGTGCGTCTGTATGATGCGGTCGATTATCCCGCATATTCTCCCATGTCTCTATTCAAACGCTCTGTCGTCAGCGAGATCACCAGTCACGCTGGCGTTGTCTTTTCCACGTTGCTCATCGTCTGGCTCAGCGTGCTGCTGGTGCGCCTGCTCGGTGAAGCGGCGGGCGGCAACATCGGGGCGGACGTCGTGCTCGTGCTGGCCGCGCTGTCCACCATCACGGCCTTGCCGACCATCCTGGCGGTGTCGGTCTTCATCGCGGTGCTGACCACGGTCACGCGCAATTACCGGGAATCCGAGATGGTGGTGTGGTTCGCCAGCGGCCTGTCGCTGGCCGACTGGCTCAAGCCGGTACTGCGCGTTGCCGTTCCGGTTGCCATCGCGGTGGCCGGGCTGACTCTGGTGGCCGCGCCCTGGGCCTATCGCCAGATCGGCGAATACCACGAACGCTTCGAGCAGCGCTCCGACCTGTCCAAGGTCACGGCGGGCCAGTTCGCCGAGTCGGCGGGCGGCAACCGTGTGTTCTTCGCCGAGGATCCGGCCAAGCCCTCCGACGAACTGGGCAACGTGTTCGCGCGCGAAACCGGGCCGGAATGGCTCAGCGTGCTGACCGCCAGCAGCGCCCACAGCGAAACCCTGCCCAATGGCGACCGCTTCCTGGTGCTGGGCGAGGGCCATCGCTATGATCTGAAGCCGGGCACGCCCGAGATCCGCCTGGTGCACTTCGATAAGTACGGGTTGCGCCTGGAGAGCAAGGGCGGCGACGATCCGGTGGCGTCCGCCCGCGCCGCCGCCGAGCGCTCGGCCAAGGCGCGCACCACCCCCCAACTGATGGCCGACAACACCACCAGCAGTTGGTCCCAGGTGATGTGGCGCATCTCGCTGCCCCTGGCCGCGCTGAACCTGGCGTTGCTGGCGATCCCGCTGGGCGCCGTGAATCCGCGCCTGGGCCGTTCCGGCGACCTGCTGATCGCCGGCCTGGTGGGCTTGCTGTACATGAACCTGATCAACCTGTCGCGCGCCTGGATTTCCAATGGCAAGCTCAGTTTCGGCGTGGGCACCGTGGCGATCCACCTGATCGTCGCCGCCTTCACGGCGTTCCTGCTGATGCGCCGGTTGCGCGTCAAGGCGCCCAAGAACAGCTAGCTGCCCGGGGCGCCGGAGGGCTTGAGGCGGGCCGCCCGCCATCGGCCCCGGCCGGCCGCGCTGCGCGTCCGCCTCGGCGCGGCTTTCTTTCAGGGCAGGTATTTCATCGTGCCGCGCTTGCCGGCCAGCAGGTCGGCATTGCGCAGCACCGACTTGCGGATGAACTCCCAAAGCACTGTCACGCGCTTGAGCTTGCGCAGATCCTCGTGGCAGTACATCCAGAACGAGCGCGTGATCTCCACTTCCTTTTCCAGCACCGGTGTGAGCCGCGGGTCCTGCGCCGCGATGAAGCAGGGCAGGATGGCCAGCGACTGGCCCTGCAGCGCCGCGTGGTACTGCGCCACCACGCTGGTGCTGCGCAACACCACCTGACTGGCCGGCAGCAGGTCCTCCAGGTAGCGCAGGCGCTCGCTGAACAGCAGTTCGTCGACATAGCCGATGAAGCTGTGGCCGGCCAGGTCGGCGCGGCCGCGGATCGGCGGATGGCGCGCCAGGTATTCCGGCGTGCCGTACAGGCGCAGCGTGTAGTCGCACAGCTTGCTGCACACATAGGGCCCGCGCTGGGGACGCTCGATCGTGATGGCCAGGTCGGCCTCGCGCTTGGACAGGCTGACGAAGCGGGGCACCGGCAGGATGTCCAGCGTGATGTGCGGATAGCGCCGCTGGAAATCGGCCGCCAGCGGCGTCAGCACGTAGCTGCCGAAGCCCTCGGTGGCGCCGATGCGCAGGTGCCCGGACAGCGCCTGGCCGATGCCGGACAGCGTCTCGCGGGCGCTGTGCACCGTGCTTTCCATCTGCTCGGCGTGTACGAACAGGCGCTGGCCGTCCTCGGTCAGGACGAAGCCGGCGCTGCGCGATTTCTCGAACAGCAGCGTTTCCAGTTCGGCTTCCAGGGCGCGGATGCGCCGTGACACCGTGGTGTGCTCGACCCCGAGGCGGCGCGCCGCGGCGCTGACCCGCTGGGTCCGGGCGACCTCCAGGAAGTATCGCAGGCTGTCCCAATCCAGCACTTTTTCGCTCCTGAAACGGTTGTGCATTGATGCACAAGGAATGTGCATTTCTGGTGTTGCTTGTTGATTTTCACACATCTACACTGGGTCGGCAGCCCTGGGGCGAACCCCGGGAGCCGCAGGCCGCAAAGACGGCGCCATAACGCATAAAACTCAGGAGACAAATCCATGGAATTGCACGCACGCGGACTGGCCGCAGGCTTGTGTCTGGGCGCAGCGCTGGTGGGCCAGGCGTACGCGGCGGATAAACCGCCCGTGAAGATCGGCATCCTGACCGACATGTCGGGCACTTATGCCGGCATGGGCGGCCCCGGTTCGGTGGCGGCGGCGCAACTTGCCATCGACGATTGCCTGGCGGCGGAATGCAAGGGCATGAAGATTGACCTGGTGTCGGCCGACAACCAGAACAAGGCCGACGTGGGCGCGGCCAAGGCGCGTGAATGGTTCGATCGCGACGGCGTCACCGCTATCGCCGACCTGACCAATTCGGCCGTGGCGCTGGCGGTGCAGGGCATCGCGCGCGAAAAGAACAAGGTCGTGATGTTCTCCGGCCCGGCCACCACGGCGCTGACCAACAAGGAATGCTCGCCGGTCGGATTCCACTGGATGTTCGACACCTACTCGCAGTCCGCCGGCGGCGCCAAGGCCACGGTCAAGGCGGGCGGCAAGTCGTGGTACTTCATCACGGTCGACTACGCCTTCGGCCACTCGCTCGAGGCCGATACGGCCAAGGCGGTCAAGGCGTTGGGCGGCACCGTCGTCGGCAGCGTGCGCCATCCGCTCAATGCGCCGGATTTCGCATCCTATCTGCTGCAGGCGCAAAGCTCCAAGGCGCAGGTGGTGGCGCTGGCCAACGGCGGCCAGGACACGGTCAACGCGGTCAAGCAGGCGCGCGAATTCGGCATCGTGGCCGGCGGCCAGCGCCTGGTGTCGCTGCTGATCTTCCTGTCGGACCTGCGCGCGCTGGGGCTGGAAAGCGCCCAGGGCCTGTCCTATGTGGACGGCTTCTACTGGGATTACGACGATGCCACGCGCCAATGGTCGGCGCGCTTCGAAAAGGCCTTCCGCGGCCTGAAGCCGACCATGACGCAGGCTGGCGTGTATTCGAGCGTGTTGCACTACCTGCGTTCTGTGGCGGCCTCGGGCAGCACCGACGGCAAGGTGGTGGCCGACAAGATGCGGGAACTGCCGATCAAGGATCCGATCATGCGCAACGCATCGATCCGCCCCGACGGCCGCGTGATCCACGACATGTATCTGTATGAAGTGAAGAAGCCGTCCGAGTCCAAGGGCGGCTGGGACTATTCCAAGCTGGTGGCCACCATTCCGGCGGCCGAGGCCTTCCAGCCGCTGGCTGATTCGGCCTGCCCGCTGGTGCAGAAGTAAGGCCGTGGCGCGCCGCCGGGCAGAGTCCCTGCGGCGCCCGCGCGAGATCCAAGAACGCGGATTCCATCCGCATCGACTAGGCAGTGTGAGGAGCATCAAATGAGTGAAGTCCCCCGCGTTCCGCTATTGATCGGCGGCAAGCTCGTGCAGTCCAAGACCACCGAATGGCGCGACGTGATCAACCCCGCCACCCAGGAGGTCGTGGCCAAGGTGCCCTTCGCCACGCGCGACGAACTGGACGAGGCCATCGCCAATTCCAAGGAAGCCTTCAAGACCTGGCGCAACAGCGGCCAGGGCGCGCGCATGCGTGTCATGCTGAAGTTCCAGGAACTGCTGCGCGCCAATACCGGCAAGCTGGCCGAGATGATCACCCGCGAGCACGGCAAGACCCTGCCGGACGCCGAAGGCGAAGTCGGGCGCGGCCTGGAAGTGGTCGAACACGCCTGCTCGATCGCCAACCTGCAACTGGGCGAATACGCCGAGAATGCCGCGTCCGGCATCGACGTCTACACCCTGATCCAGCCGCTGGGCGTGTGCGCCGGCATCACCGCGTTCAATTTCCCGGTGATGTTGCCGTGCTTCATGTTCCCCATCGCGGTGGCCTGCGGCAACACCTTCGTGCTCAAGCCGTCCGAGCAGGACCCGACCTCGTCGCTGTTCCTGGCGCAACTGGCCCTGGAAGCCGGCCTGCCGCCGGGGGTGCTGAACGTGGTGCATGGCGGCCCGGATACCGCCAATGGCCTGTGCGAGCATCCCGACATCAAGGCGGTATCGTTCATTGGTTCGACCCGCGTCGGCACCGAGATCTACAACCGCGCCTCGGCCGCGGGCAAGCGCTGCCAGTCGATGATGGGTGCCAAGAACCACTGCGTGATTCTGCCGGACGCCGATCCGGAAGTGGCGCTGAACCAATTGCTGGGCGCCGCCTTCGGCGCCGCCGGCCAGCGCTGCATGGCCTCGTCGGTGGCCGTGCTGGTGGGCGAGGCCCGCAACTGGCTGCCCGATTTCGTCGAGCGCGCCAAGAAGCTCAAGGTCAATTCGGGCATGGACCGCGCCGCCGACCTGGGCCCGCTGGTCTCGCCGAATGCCAAGAAGCGCGTAGAAAGCCTGATCCAGAAGGGCGTGGACGAAGGCGCCAAGCTGCTGCTGGATGGCCGCAACCTGAAGGTCGCCGGCTTCGAGCAGGGCAACTTCGTCGGCCCGACCGTGTTCGACGGCGTGACCGAGAACATGACCATCTACACCGAGGAGATCTTTGGCCCGGTGCTGTGCGTGGTCGGCGCGGAAACGCTGGAAGAGGCGGTGGAATTCATCAACCGCAACCCCAACGGCAACGGCGTTGCCCTGTTCACGCAGGACGGCGGCGCGGCGCGCTACTTCCAGAACAACATCGACGTCGGCCAGGTGGGCATCAACGTGCCGATTCCGGTGCCGGTAGCCTGGTTCAGCTTCACCGGTTCGCGTGGCTCCAAGCTGGGCGACCTGGGTCCCAACGGCAAGCAGGCGGTGCAGTTCTGGACGCAGACCAAGACCGTCACCGCGCGCTGGTCGGCCCATGCCAAGACCGTGAACACGACGATCTCGATGCGCTGAAAGAGGGACGCCTTGCAGCTAAGCTTATATTTATAAGTCATATGGCTTGGCGTCCTTATTACTTATAATTGGCCCGTCTATCAGGGGCCAATTCATGAACCTGCAGCAATTCCGTTTCGTGCGCGAGACCATCCGGCGCGACTTCAACCTGACCGAAGCCGCCCGGATGCTCTACACCTCCCAGCCGGGCGTATCCAAGGCGATCATCGAGTTCGAGGACGAACTCGGCATCAAGATCTTCGAACGCCATGGCAAGCGCATCAAAGGTCTGACCAAGCCGGGCCTGGCGGTGTCGCAGGTGATCGACCGCATCATGCGCGAGGTCGACAATCTGAAGAAGGTAAGCGACGAGTTCGCCCGCCGCGACGAAGGCGGGTTGGTGATCGCCTGCACGCATACCCAGGCGCGCTACCTGCTGCCCCGCGTGATTCCGGCGTTCCGCAAGCAGTTCCCCAAGGTCCACCTGTCGCTGGCCGAAGGCAGCCCCGCACAACTGGCGGAGATGGTGCTGCACGAACAGGCCGACCTGGCGCTGGCGACCGAATCGCTGGCCCTGACGCCCGGACTGGCGACCTTGCCGGTCTATGCCTGGGAGCACACCGTGGTGGTGCGGCCCGACCATCCGCTGGCCGAACTGACCTCCAGCGCCGCCAAGCGCCTGTCGCTGGCGCAACTGGCCGAATATCCCATCGTGACTTATGACCGCGCCTTCACCGGCCGCACCACGATCGACGAAATTTTCGCCAACCAGGGCGTTCATCCCGATATCGTCCTGGAAGCCATCGATGCCGACGTGATCAAGACCTACGTGGATGTGGGCCTGGGCATCGGCATCATCGCCGGAGTGGCCTACGATCCACGGCGCGATTCGAACCTGGTGGGCTTGCCTGTGGGCCACCTGTTCGGCACGCACACCACGCGGGTGGGCGTCAAGGCCGGGGTGTTCCTGCGCGACTATGTGTATACCTTCCTGGAAATGCTGGCACCGTCCCTGACCCGCGCGGTCGTGACCGAGGCGGTGCAGGGCACCCCGAAATAGAGGGCAGCTCCAGGCGCCGGCTCCGGCGCGACTTCCGTTCGGGCGGATTGTCCCGAGATGACTTCCTTCAAGCGGTTTCCCTCAGGCGGCATCCTCCCCGGGAGCCGCTTTTTTCTTACTTGTCCCGGTGACGCGAGCCGCAGCCGGCTGGAGGGGGGGGGGCGGGCTCGCTATCCCTTTTTATAAGCTCATAAAAATAATTAAATAAGAACTGATCTCATTTGAGTTGACTAAAAAATAGGAATCATTATCATTACATCCAGTCTCTCAACGACCCAGTGAGGTTCACCATGACGACAGGATTGAGTGCAGTGGTAGTCGGCGCCGACAGGCTTGGCAACATCCCGGATCTGCTCAAAGGACACAATATCTCGATCACGCACCACATCAGTGGGCGCGACCCCTCGCATCAGAAGAAAACGCTGCAACTGCCCTCGGGCACCCAATTGGTCATCCTGCTGACGGATTTCCTGGGTCACAACGTCATGAAGACCTTCCGCAACGCGGCCCAGCGCGGCGGCATCCGGGTGGTGGCTTGTCGCCGCTCGGTGTGCAGCATGCAGCAGGCCTTGCAGCAGTGCGGCCTGTGCGCGCGCGGGGGAGTCGCCGCGGTCCACTGACACCCGCACGCCGCACGTGGCATCGATAAACTGGGGAGGCCGGCAACGGCTCGCGGCCCCGGGCCGCGAAGAGGAACAAAAAACGCCGCCGGACTGAATAGGTCCGGCGGCGTTTTACCGTGCTCTACGCCCGCGCGCCGCAGGATGTCGTTGCCGGGGGGGTCAGTTGGAGGCGCGCGCCGTGGCCACCAGGCTGGTGTCGATGCGGCGGGCGCCGTTGTAACGCTTGGACCAATAAGCCAAGGTCATGCTTTCCACGCGTACCACGCCGCCGGAACTGGGGGAGTGCACGAAGCGGTCGTCACCCAGGTAGATGCCGACATGGGAGTAACGGCGGCCCATGGTATTGAAGAAGACCAGATCACCAGCCTTGAGTTCGCGCTTGGAGACGGAAATGCCTTGCTGGGCGATTTCGGCGGCGTTGCGGGGCAGCTTCAGGCCCAGCGAACGTTCGGCGGTGTAGGCAACCAGGCCGCTGCAATCGAACCCGGTATCGGGCGAGCTGCCACCAAAACGGTAGCGGATGCCCAGGTAATTGAGCGCTTCGCTGACCAGCGCGTTGTCGCTGCTGACGCCGCTGCTGGCCTGGCTGCGCTGGCGCTCGCGCTTGAATTTCTGCACCACCAACATGCCAATGGGATCATCGGCGGTGGCGACCCACTCCGTTTCGTAGGGATCGATCTCGGAGGTGTAGGCGGTGGATTTCTGATGCTGCGTACCTGCCGCGCAACCCGCCAGACCCGCGACGCACGCCGCCAGCGCCAGCAAACGCAGACCGCGGTTTGCCTGGCCAGAGGATGAATTCAGTCGCGCGCTGGTGGAGTGTCGATGCATTCGCCTGGGGAAGGTCGGGGCGTGAAACCTGCGTTCAGTAGCCATAAAGCGTTAAAAACGCTGAAAAACATCTGAACGGCTGGAATCAAGCAGCCAACCAACGGATACGTTATGTACAACTTAGCGGGGGATTCTACCAAACTTTTAAGACTGGTTCGTGACTGTAACCAGTCCGGCGCCCGTGCGGCGTAGACGCGTGGCAAAATTTTTTGACTTGCGGCAAGCCTGGTGCAAGGTTTGCCAACCAAAATGACCGAAGGATTCAAAAAGAAAGCAATCAGCCACAAGGCGTATGCACGATACCAGGAGACAAAAATGCAAAAAACCCGGGATTTCCATTACCGCTCGGTACACGACCGCGATGCATTCTGGCGCGAGCAGGCGGGCAGGGTGCACTGGGAGACGCCGTTCGAGTCCGTCCTGGATTTTTCCCGGCCGCCGTTCGCCAAATGGTTCGTAGGGGGCCAGACCAATCTCTGTTACAACGCCGTCGACCGCTGGTTGCCGACCCAGGCCGACAAGCCGGCCCTGATCTGGGTGTCCACCGAAGTCGAGCGTGAGCGTGTCTATACCCGCCAGGAGGTGTACGAGGAAGTGAATGCGGCTGCCGCCATGCTGCGGGACCTGGGCGTGGGGCGCGGCGACCGCGTGCTGCTATACATGCCGATGGTGCCGGAGGCGGTTTTCACCATGTTGGCCTGCGCCCGCATCGGCGCGGTGCATTCGGTGGTGTTCGGCGGATTCGCTTCGGTCAACCTGGCGCAGCGCATCGATGATGCCGCGCCCAAGGTGATTGTGTGTACCGATGCGGGTTCGCGCGCTGGTAAGGTGGTGCCCTACAAGCCTCTGCTGGACCGGGCATTGGCGTTGTGCAAGACGCCGCCTGCCTCGGTGGTGGTCTTCGACCGCGGCCTGGCTCCCTTCGAGCCGGTGGCCGGCCGCGACCTGGACTATGCCACGCTGCGCGCGGCCCAGCGCGGCGCGCGCGTGCCGGTCACCTGGCTGGAGTCTTCCGAGCCCAGCTATATCCTCTATACGTCGGGCACCACCGGCAAGCCCAAGGGGGTGCAGCGTGATACCGGCGGCTATGCCGTGGCGCTGGCTTCGTCGATGGAATACCTGTTCAACGGCAAGGCGGGCGATACGTTCTTCTGCACCAGCGACATCGGCTGGGTGGTGGGGCATTCCTATATCGTTTATGGCCCGCTGATCGGTGGCCAGGCGACGGTGCTGTACGAGGGCACGCCGGTGCGGCCGGACGGCGCCATCCTGTGGAAGCTGGTGGAGCAGTTCGGCGTCAATACCCTGTTTTCGGCGCCGACGGCGGTGCGGGTGCTCAAGCGCCAGGACCCGGCCCTGCTGAAAAAACATGACCTGTCGACCTTGCGGGCGGTGTACCTGGCCGGCGAGCCGCTGGACGAGCCCACCGCGCAATGGATCTCCGAAGGCCTGGGCAAGCCCATCATCGACAATTATTGGCAGACCGAATCCGGCTGGCCGATCCTGTCGGCGCAGCCGGGGGTGGAACACGTGCCGACCCGTTTCGGCAGTCCGTCGTTCCCGGTCTACGGTTTCGACGCCCGCATTGTCAGCGAGTCCAGCGGCGAAGACCTGGGCCCGGACCAGAAGGGCGTGGTGGCCATCGTGCCGCCGCTGCCGCCAGGCGCCATGTCGACCATCTGGGGCGATGACGAGCGCTTCGTGCAGACCTATTTCACGTCGATCCCGGGCCGCCAGGTGTATTCCACCTTCGACTGGGGCCTGGTCGATGCGGATGGGTACTGGTTCATCCTGGGCCGCACAGACGATGTGATCAACGTGGCCGGCCATCGCCTGGGAACGCGCGAGATCGAAGAGTCGGTCAACAGCCACAGCGGCATCGCGGAGTGCGCGGTAGTGGGCGTGGCCGATGCGCTCAAGGGGCAGGTGGCGATGGCATTCGCCGTGCTGAAGAATCCCGCAGCGGCGGAGACGCCGGAGGGCGCAAAGCAGCTGGAAGCGGATATCATGCGGCTGGTGGAAGATCAGCTGGGCGCGGTGGCGCGACCGGCCCGGATCCGGTTCGTGGGCGCCTTGCCCAAGACCCGTTCGGGCAAGGTGTTGCGCCGCGCCATTGTCGCGGTATGCGAAGGCCGTGATCCCGGCGACCTGACCACCATCGAAGACCCCACCGCCCTGGAACAGATCAAGGAGTCGCTGCAATGAATACCAAACCCGTGCTGAGCGCCGAAGACGTCAAGAAAATCCTGGCCGCGGCCGAAGCACACGCCCTGCAGAACAAGTGGGCCGTCACCATCGCCGTGTCGGACGATGGCGGCCACCTGCTGGGCATGCTGCGGCTGGACGACGCCGCGCCCATTTCCTCGCACATCGCGCCGGCCAAGGCCAAGACCGCGGCCCTGGGTCGCCGTGAATCGCGCGTCTACGAAGAGATCATCAACAACGGCCGCTATTCCTTCCTGTCGGCGCCGCTGATCGAAGGCATGCTGGAAGGCGGCGTGCCGATCGTGGCCAACGGCCATGTGGTGGGCGCGGTCGGCGTGTCGGGCGTGAAGTCGACCGAAGACGCCCAGATCGCCCAGGCGGGCATCGCCGCGCTGGGCCTGTGAGCCAGGAGAAACCGCGGCAGGCGCCTGCCGGCGCCGCCGCGTCCGCCGCGGCAGAGGCGGACGGCAGTCCGCTGAACCCCGGCGTGGCCAAGCGCGAAGTCTGGGCCTGGGCCATGTACGACTTCGCCAATTCGGGCTACACCACCGTGATTCTCACGGCGGTGTTCAGCACCTATTTCGTCGGGGTGGTCGGCGGCCGCGCGCCGTGGGCCACGCTGGCCTGGACCGCGGCGCTGTCGCTGTCCTATCTGCTCATCATGCTGACGATGCCCACGCTGGGCGCGCGCGCCGACGCCCGCGCCGGCAAGCGGCGCTTGCTGTACAGCAGCACCATCGGCTGCGTGGCCGCCACGCTGGTGCTGACCCAGGCGGGGCCGGGCGACGTATGGCTGGCGCTGGCCGCCATCGTCATCTCCAACTACTGTTATTGCGTCGGCGAGTCCGTGGTGGCGGCGTTCCTGCCCGAGCTGGCCAAGCCTTCCGCGCTGGGCCGGGTGTCGGGGTGGGGCTGGAGCTTCGGTTATTGCGGCGGCATGCTCACCCTGGGCCTGTCGCTGGTGGTGGTGAAGCTGGCCGAGGCCGACGGGCTCGACGCCGAGCATTTCGTGCCGCGCGTGATCCTGGTGACCTGCGCGGTGTTCGCGCTGGCGGCGCTGCCCTCGTTCTTCCTGCTGCGCGAACGCGCGCGGCCGTCCGGCGAGCCGCAAGCGGCGCTGGCCATGCTCAAGCGGCTGGCCTACGCCTGGCGCGAGACTGGCCGGCATTTTCCCGAGTTCCGCCGCCTGCTGATGTGCATCGCCTGCTATCAGGCCGGCATCTCGGTGGTGATCACGCTGGCCGCGGTGTATGCCTCGGAGGTCATGGGTTTCACCACGCCGCAGATCATGCTGTTGGTGTTCACCGTGAACATCGGCGCCGCGGCCGGGGCGTTCTCGTTTGGCTATGTGCAGGACCGAATTGGCCACAAGCCGGCGTTGGCGATTACGCTGTGCGGCTGGATCCTGATGGTACTGGTGGCCTATGCCGCGGTGACGGCGCCGGTGTTCTGGGTGGCCGCGACGTTGGCCGGGCTGTGCATGGGCACGACCCAGAGCGCGGGCCGTGCCATGACCGGCGCGCTGGCGCCGGCCGGACGACTGGCGGAGTTCTTTTCGCTGTGGACCTTCGCGGTGCAACTGGCCGCGGTCATCGGTCCGCTCACCTACGGCCTGGTGACCTGGGGCACGCATGGCAACCATCGCCTGGCGATCCTGGTGACCGGGCTGTTCTTCGTCGGCGGCCTGATGCTGCTGTCGCGCGTGGACATGGCGCGCGGCCTGGCGCGCCGCGCCGCCTAAGGGCGCGTGCGGTCGCCGCAACTGATATTCTTATGAAGTCCCGGATGCCGCCGCAGCCCTCGTGGCG